>JBEAQS010000078.1:0-22873 GCA_041163765.1 Bacteroidota bacterium
TGTGCTGGAAAATTTTCCTTTTGCCTCAGTAACTCTAGATCAATAGGTATTCCTAGGTGATCGGAAATCGTTCTGTTTACTCGAGCTTGGTGGTAGGACAGATTTTCTGGAGCTCCATCCAGTAGGCGAATGGATTCAAAGAATGGGTACATATATTTTTTGAATCAGTTCGTGGTACTCTTCTTCAATGGTGCTCAAGTGGGTGATTCCACCCCCGCAGCGATAGGTTCCGTCTTCATGCAGAAAACGAATCATAACGCAGGAATCAAGATTTCTGCCGTCGAATATTCCAGCAATGCCTGTGTAAAATCCCCTGGGGGATTCTTCGATGTGTTGAATCAGCTCTATGGTTTTGGTCTTAGGGGCGCCTGATATAGAACCTGCGGGAAGTAATTGCTGAAGGATTTGCCCTATTTTTTTGGGATAATCATCCGGCAACCTTCCTTCGATACAGCTGCTCAATTGACCGGTTGTTTTCCGATGCGCTTTGATTTCTTCGTAGTATTTGTACTGATTCACCCTCACTTGTTTGGCTACCAGACTCAGGTCATTGCGCAGAAGATCTACTACGGTGGCGTGCTCAGCATTTTCTTTTGCATTGTTTTGCAGTTTTTCTTCCGCATCAAACTCGCTGGCGTCAATGGTGCCCTTCATCGGTCGGGTGCTGATCACACCCTCTTTGATTTGAATGAATGTCTCTGGAGAAAAACAGGCAAATCCCCCTGGCGCCAAATCTTGTACTTGGCTGTTGCTTCATTGAATACTTCCTCCAAACTGCGGTTAATGGTTAAGCGACCGTGAGTGGTCAAGTTCATTAAGAAGGTGTCACCTCGTTGAATAGCCTCTTTAGTTTGATCAAATTGCGTTTGGTAAACACTTTTCTTTGGAGGGACTACCTGAGCGATTAATTCTTTTTGCTCGCTAGGGCAGTAGGTGTGGTTGGTGATTCCTTGAAAGTCATACTTCCAGTGTTCAGGGCATTCGTTTATGGGATATGCTTCCGGTTGAGCCATTTCAAAATCGATAAAAAACACAAAAGGCACCTTGTTTTGTCCCCAAAGGTCTAGTTGTTCGAAGAAGTTCATGGCAAGTATTTGCGGGTTGTGGGAACAAATTTAAAAATATAATCCCCTCTGCTTTTGAATAATGAAAAAAGATTTTTACATTTGCGCCCCTTAAAGAGGGTAATTTATAGTTATATAAACAGATCTATGCCAACAATTTCACAATTAGTAAGAACAGGAAGAGAGACCATTACTAAGAAGAGTAAATCGGCTGCTTTGGATTCTTGTCCACAACGACGAGGTGTTTGTACCCGTGTGTACACCACAACTCCTAAGAAACCAAACTCTGCGATGCGTAAAGTAGCCAGGGTTAGGTTGACCAACGGAAAAGAGGTGAACGCGTACATCCCCGGAGAAGGACACAACCTCCAAGAGCACTCGATAGTATTAGTAAGAGGCGGAAGGGTGAAAGATTTGCCAGGCGTGCGTTATCACATTGTGAGGGGAGCCTTAGACACCGCTGGTGTTGCAGGAAGAACTCAGAGGAGATCAAAGTACGGTGCAAAACGCCCTAAAAAGTAATCATTAAGATTCAAGAGAAATGAGAAAAAAGCAGGCCAAAAAGCGTCCCTTATTGCCGGATCCAAAGTTTAATGACCAATTGGTCACTCGCTTTGTGAACATGTTGATGTGGGATGGTAAAAAATCAATCGCTTTCAAAGTGTTTTACGATGCTTTAGAAATCGTTAAAGAAAAGAAAACTGACGAGGAGAAAACTGAGTTAGAGATCTGGAAAGATGCACTTTCAAACATCATGCCCCACGTTGAGGTTCGCTCAAGAAGGGTTGGTGGAGCTACCTTCCAAATTCCTATGCAGATTCGTCCTGATCGCAAAATTTCTACAGCCATTAAATGGATGATTTTGTATGCACGCAAGCGCAACGAGAAGTCTATGGCGGCTAAATTGGCAGGAGAAATCCTCGCTGCCTTCAAAGAAGAAGGAGCAGCGGTTAAAAAACGTGTAGATACACACAGAATGGCAGAAGCCAACAAAGCATTCTCTCATTTTAGATTTTAATTAAGCCATGTCTAGAGATTTAAGATTAACCAGAAACATTGGTATTGCTGCCCACATCGATGCAGGTAAAACGACAACTACTGAGCGTATTCTATTTTACACCGGGGTAAGTCACAAGATTGGTGAGGTGCACGATGGTGCGGCCACTATGGACTGGATGGAGCAAGAGCAAGAGCGCGGTATTACCATCACCTCTGCGGCTACTACCTGTACTTGGAATTTCCCTACGGAAAATGGAAAACCTACCGCTGAGGCGCAGAACTACCATTTCAATATTATTGACACCCCAGGCCACGTGGACTTTACCGTAGAGGTAAACCGTTCATTGCGCGTTCTTGATGGTTTGGTGTTTTTGTTTTCTGCTGTAGACGGTGTAGAGCCTCAGTCTGAGACTAACTGGCGTCTAGCGGACAACTACAAAGTTCCCCGTATGGGCTTTGTCAACAAAATGGACCGTCAGGGTGCAAACTTCTTGAATGTTTGCAAACAAGTACGCGAGATGTTGAAATCTAACGCAGTGCCCATCGTTTTGCCGATCGGTGATGAAGCTGATTTCAAAGGTATTGTTGACTTAGTGAAGAACCGCGCAATCGTATGGCACGAGGATAATTTCGGAGCTACATTTGATGTGGTTGAAATACCTGCTGACATGAAGGATGAAGTGCGTCAATACCGCGCAGAACTGATTGAAGCAGTGGCTGAATACGATGAAAACTTGATGGCCAAGTTCTTTGAGGACGAGGATTCTATCACTGAGGAAGAAGTACACGCTGCATTACGCGCTGCTGTAATGGATATGAGTATCATTCCTATGGTTTGTGGTTCATCATTCAAAAACAAAGGTGTTCAGTTCTTATTGGATGCGGTATGCCGTTATTTGCCTTCTCCTATGGATAAGGATGATATCGTCGGTACTGATCCTAAGACTGATTTGCCTGTGTCTCGTAAGCCAGACGCAAAACAACCTTTTGCTGCGCTTGCCTTTAAGATTGCCACAGATCCTTTCGTAGGACGTTTAGCATTCTTCAGAGCGTACTCAGGTCGTTTGGATGCTGGTTCTTATGTCTTAAACAACAGAACGGGTAACAAAGAGCGTATTTCTCGTATCTATCAAATGCACTCTAATAAACAGAACCCAATTGAGTATATCGAGGCGGGTGATATTGGAGCAGCTGTAGGATTTAAAGACATCAAAACAGGGGATACCTTGTCTGATGAGAAAAATCCTATCGTTTTGGAGAGTATGGTATTCCCTGATCCAGTTATCGGTATTGCGGTGGAGCCAAAAACTAAAGCGGATGTTGATAAAATGGGTATGGCTTTGGCTAAATTGGCTGAAGAAGATCCAACCTTCGTGGTAAAAACTGATGAGGCTTCTGGACAGACTATTATTTCTGGTATGGGTGAGCTTCACTTAGATATTATCGTCGATCGTATGCGTCGTGAGTTTAAAGTTGAACTAAATCAAGGTCAACCTCAGGTAGAATACAAAGAGGCTTTAACTGCTCGTGCTAGCCACAGAGAAGTGTACAAAAAGCAATCTGGTGGACGTGGTAAGTTTGCGGACATTGTATTTGAAATGATGCCTGCGGAAGAAGGTAAGTCTGGTCTTGAGTTTGTTAACGAAATCAAGGGGGGTAACGTTCCTAAAGAATATGTTCCTGCCATCGAAAAAGGATTTAGAGAAGCCATGAAAAATGGACCTCTTGCTGGATTTGAAATGGACTCCATGAAAATCATCCTTAAAGACGGTTCTTTCCACCCTGTCGATTCTGATTCACTTTCGTTTGAATTAGCTGCTAAAATGGGTTACAAAGCTGCCGCTAAAGCAGCGAAAGCAATCATTATGGAGCCGATCATGAAATTGGAAGTATTGACTCCTGAGGAAAACATGGGGGATATCGTAGGTGACTTGAACCGTAGAAGAGGTCAAGTAAACGAGATGTCTGACCGTGCAGGTGCCAAAGTTATTCGCGCCCACGTACCTCTTTCAGAGATGTTTGGTTATGTTACGTCCTTAAGAACCCTTTCTTCAGGTCGTGCTACCTCAACAATGGAGTTTGATCACTACGCAGAAACACCTTCTAATGTTTCTGAATCTGTAATCAAAGCCGCTAAAGGATTATAAATCTCATATCAGCGATATCATGAGCCAAAAAATTAGAATTAAACTTAAATCTTACGACTACAACTTGGTTGACAAGTCAGCTGATAAGATCGTAAAAACGGTAAAGACTACAGGTGCTGTGGTTACTGGACCTATTCCTTTACCAACGAACAAAAAAATCTTTACTGTATTGCGTTCTCCACACGTAAATAAGAAATCTAGAGAGCAGTTTGAGCTTTCTTCTTACAAGCGTTTGTTGGATATCTACAGCTCTTCTTCAAAAACCATTGACGCACTCATGAAACTTGAGTTGCCTTCTGGTGTTGAAGTAGAGATCAAAGTGTGATCGTAAACAGATAGGGGATAATCCCCAAAACATGTCCTGAGCTTGCATGCAAGGGAAAAACGGAAAAAAAATAATTCAGGGTTGAATCGTTTTTTGACCCTGATTTTTTTAAATAGAGTAATTAATTAATAATCAAATTTTATGTCTGGGTTAATTGGAAAAAAGATCGGCATGACCAGCATCTTTGACGAGCAAGGTAAAAACATTCCTTGTACCGTTATTGAGACTGGCCCATGTGTCGTTACCCAAGTCAGAACCGAAGAGGTAGACGGGTACAGTGCCCTTCAGCTCGGTTTCGATGACAAGACAGAGAAACACGTCAATAAAGCGGCTGCAGGTCACTTTAAAAAGGCGGGTGTATCTGCGAAAAAGCAAGTCATTGAATTCAGAGATTTTGAAGGTAATTATCAACTAGGAGACACGATTAGTGTCGATTTATTTGCCGAAGGCGAATACGTCGATGTAATCGCGGATTCTAAAGGAAAAGGTTTTCAAGGTGTCGTGAAAAGACATGGTTTTGCTGGGGTTGGACAATCTACTCACGGACAGCATAACCGCCTTAGAGCACCAGGTTCTATCGGTGCTTCTTCTTATCCATCACGCGTATTTAAAGGTATGCGTATGGCGGGGAGAATGGGTGGAAAACAGGTAACTGTTCAAAACTTGTTGGTTTTGAAGGTGGTTCCTGAGAAAAACCTTTTAGTAGTTAAAGGATGTGTTCCAGGACACAAGAATGCTTACGTAAGGATCATAAAGTAATGAAAGTATCTGTTGTAGATTATACCGGTAAGGAAACAGGGAGAAAGGCAGACCTTTCTGATGCTGTTTTCGCTATTGAGCCAAACAATCACGCTCTTTATTTGGACGTGAAGCAATATTTGGCTAACCAGAGACAAGGAACCCACAAAGCTAAAGAGCGTGGTGAAATTGCTGGTAGCACCCGAAAAATTAAAAAGCAAAAAGGTACAGGTACTGCTCGTGCAGGTAGCATTAAGTCTCCTGTGTTTAAAGGAGGTGGTCGTGTTTTTGGTCCAAGACCGAAAGATTACTCGTTTAAATTGAACAAGAACTTGAAGCGTTTGGCTAGAAAATCTGCCTTATCCTTGAAGTCTCAAGAGCAATCAATCATCGTTGTAGAAGATTTTAATTTCGAAGCTCCTAAGACCAAGCAATTCATTGATGTGTTGAAGTCATTAGGTATTCAAGGGAAAAAATCCTTATTCGTGTTGGGTGATTCAAATAATAATGTATATTTGTCGTCACGCAATTTAGCCGAGTCTAGCGTTGTAACTAGTTCAGAATTAAGCACTTACAAAATTCTAAACGCTCAAAGTTTAGTAATTTTTGAAAGCTCAATTGCTGGAATTGAATCTAATTTAATTTAATCAAGGGATCATGAGTGTCATTATTAAACCCATCATCACGGAAAAAATGACTGCCGATAGCGAGTTGTTTAATCGCTACGGTTTTATCGTGCATCCTAAGGCCAATAAGTTGCAAATCAAAGAGGCGGTTCAGGCTGCCTACGGAGTACATGTTACTGCTGTGCGCACCATGAACTATGGTCCTACGCGCAGTACTAAATACACCAAAACTGGTTTGCAGCACGGTAAGGTCAGTGGATACAAGAAGGCGATTGTTGCCATTGCAGATGGGGAAACCATCGATTTTTATAACAATCTATAAAGACCAACGATGTCAGTTAGAAAATTAAAACCAATCACTCCTGGTCAGCGTTTTAGAGTAGTAAACGGATTTGACGCGATTACTACTGATAAGCCGGAAAAGAGCTTGCTCGAACCGATCAAAAGAACTGGAGGTAGAAACAGTCAAGGAAAAATGACCGTTCGCCAATTAGGTGGTGGTCACAAGAGAAAATATCGTGTCATTGATTTTAAACGCAACAAGCCTGAGGCTGCTGTGGTTACTTCAATCGAGTACGATCCAAACAGAACCGCATTTATTGCGCTTTTAACTTTTACCGACGGAGAGAAACGCTATGTTGTTGCTCAAAACGGTTTGAAAGTTGGTCAAACCATCGAGACTGGCGCACAAGCTGCTCCTGAGGTGGGTAATGCCATGCCATTAAGTGCTATTCCATTAGGTACTATTATCTCTTGCATCGAGTTGCGTCCTGGTCAAGGAGCAGTAATGGCTCGTTCTGCGGGTACATTTGCTCAGTTGATGGCACGTGACGGTAAGTTTGCCACAGTTAAGTTACCTTCTGGTGAGACCCGTATGGTTTTGGTAGATTGTGTCGCTACTATTGGGGCAGTTTCTAACTCTGATCATCAGTTGATCGTTTCAGGTAAGGCTGGACGTACCAGATGGTTGGGCAGAAGACCTCGCGTTCGTCCTGTTGTGATGAACCCAGTGGATCACCCGATGGGTGGTGGTGAAGGAAGGGCTTCCGGAGGTCACCCAAGGTCTAGAAAAGGTATTCCTGCTAAAGGATATAGAACTCGTTCTAAGACTAAGAGCACCAACAAGTACATCATCGAACGCAGAAAGAAATAATTAAAGCGCTATGGCACGTTCATTAAAAAAAGGACCTTTTGTACACCACAGTTTGGTGAAGAAAGTCCAAGACAACATAGAGACAGGTAAAAAGACCGTGGTGAAAACCTGGTCTAGAGCCTCCATGATCACTCCAGATTTCGTTGGACAGACCATCGCAGTTCACAATGGGAAACAATTTGTTCCTGTTTATGTTACTGAGAACATGGTAGGACACAAATTAGGAGAATTTTCACCCACTCGTTCCTTTAGGGGCCACGCTGGTGCTAAAAACAAAGGTAAAAAGTAAGCTATGGGAGTTCGTAAAAAAGAAATGGCTGAACGCATTAAGGCCGAGAAGAAAACGACTGCATTTGCCAAGTTAAATAATTGCCCTACCTCTCCAAGAAAAATGAGGTTAGTTGCAGATTTAGTTCGCGGCAAGAAGGTAGAAGAGGCTCTTGCGATTTTGAAGTTCAACACTAAAGAAGCATCTAACCGTGTGGAAAAGTTGCTTGTTTCTGCGATTGCCAATTGGCAAGCCAAGAACGAGAACGCTAGCATCGAAGAGGCTGATTTGTTCGTCAAAGAAATCCGAGTTGATGGTGGTGCAATGCTTAAGCGTTTGAGACCAGCTCCACAAGGTAGAGCACACAGAATTAGAAAACGTTCCAACCATGTTACTTTGGTTTTGGGCGATTATAACAACATTCAAAGCGAGTAACGTACTATGGGACAGAAAACAAATCCAATTGGAAATCGTCTTGGTATCATCAGAGGTTGGGAATCTAACTGGTACGGTGGTAACGATTACGGAGACAAATTAGCTGAGGACGACAAAATCAGAAAGTACGTTTTTACGCGTCTAGCTAAGGCAAGTGTTTCTCGTGTGATCATAGAACGCACTTTGAAGCTTGTAACGATTACAGTAACTACAGCACGTCCTGGTATTATCATCGGTAAAGGTGGTCAGGAAGTAGATAAGTTAAAAGAAGAGTTAAAGAAAATCACCGATAAGGAGATTCAATTAAACATCTTTGAAATCAAAAGACCTGAGGTAGATGCTAACTTAGTTGCTGCATCCATCGCTCGTCAAATCGAAAGCAGAATTTCTTACAGACGTGCGATCAAAATGGCTATTGCTGCCGCTATGAGAATGAACGCTGAGGGAATCAAAGTCATGATCTCTGGTCGTTTGAACGGAGCTGAAATGGCTCGTTCTGAATCATTTAAAGAGGGGCGTATTCCGCTATCTACTTTTAGAGCAGATATCGATTATGCGCTGAATGAAGCACACACTACTTATGGACGTTTGGGGATTAAGGTGTGGATTATGAAAGGTGAAGTTTACGGCAAGCGTGAGTTGTCTCCATTGGTCGGTATGGCCAAGGGTACTGCTAAAAACGCTGGTCCAGCCAACGACAATCCAAAGAAACCACGTCGTAGAAAGTAATATTTTAAAGAGAAAGTACCATGTTACAACCAAAAAGAACGAAGTTCCGCAAGACGATGAAAGGCCGTATGAAGGGGATCTCTCAAAGAGGTCACCAGCTTTCCTACGGTATGTTTGGCATCAAGTCCATGGAGTCTGTTTTCATTACTTCGCGACAGATTGAGGCAGCGCGTATCGCCGCTACCCGTTATATGAAACGTCAAGGTCAGTTGTGGATTAAAATATTCCCAGATAAACCCATCACGAAGAAACCTCTTGAGGTACGTATGGGTAAAGGTAAAGGTGCACCTGAATATTTTGTTGCTGTAGTTAAACCTGGAAGAATACTCTTTGAGATCGCAGGTGTTGACCACGAAGTAGCCAAAGAAGCACTTAGGTTAGCTGCACAAAAGCTTCCTATGAAAACTAAGTTTGTCGTAGCCAGAGATTTTTCTGCCTAATTGTTAAAGACGAGAAAGATGAAACAGTCAGAAGTTAAAGAATTATCCGCTGAAGCGCTACAAGCTAAATTGGTTGAGACCAAGAAACAATACGCGGACATGAAACTTGCCCATGCGGTTACTCCCCTTGAGAATCCGCTTGAATTGAGAAAAGTGAGAAAATCTGTGGCTAGATTGGCCACTGAGTTAACTAAAAGGGATCACCAATAATTGGTTCTGCTTTATGGAAAATAGAAATTTAAGAAAAGAAAGAATCGGTGTGGTAACCAGCAACAAAATGGAGAAATCTATTGTTGTTTCTGAAGTAACACGTGTGAAACACCCTATGTACGGTAAGTTCGTATTGAAAACTAAGAAGTACGTAGCCCACGACGAAAAAAATGACTGCAACATTGGTGATACCGTGAAGATCATGGAAACCCGTCCTTTGAGTAAGACCAAGTGCTGGAGATTAGTGGAAATCATTGAAAGAGCTAAATAATTATGTTACAGCAAGAATCAAGATTAAAAGTAGCAGACAACACCGGAGCCAAAGAAGTTTTGACGATCCGTGTGCTTGGAGGAACCAAAAGAAGGTATGCTTCTGTTGGAGATAAAATTGTAGTCACTGTTAAGGAGGCAACTCCTAATGGTTCTGTAAAGAAGGGTTCAGTTTCTACTGCAGTAGTAGTGAGAACCACTAAAGAAGTCCGCAGAGCTGATGGTTCCTATATTCGTTTTGATGACAATGCTTGTGTGTTGTTGAATCAAGCGGGTGAAATGCGTGGTACACGTGTTTTTGGTCCTGTAGCGAGAGAGTTGCGCGACAAGCAATTTATGAAGATCGTGTCACTAGCCCCTGAGGTGCTTTAAATTATAGACCATGGTAAAGTGTAAAATCAAAGTTGGAGATTTAGTACGTGTTATTGCTGGCGACCATGTTGGTGCTGAAGGCAAAGTGCGTTCCATTGATCTAAAGAAAACAAGGGCAATTGTTGAGGGAACCAATATGGTTTCTAAACACCAAAAGCCTAGTGCAAAAAATCCTCAAGGAGGAATTGTTCAAAAGGAGGCACCCATCCACCTTTCTAATCTTTCATTGATCGACGCTAAGTCTGGCGCTGCCACTCGAGTCGGTTATGAAGTACGCGATGGAAAGAAAGTACGTGTTTCTAGAAAATCTAATGAAGTTATTTAGTTATGGCCTACGTACCCAGATTAAAACAGGAATATGCAACCCGCGTGATTAAATCATTGCAGGAGGAGTTCGGTTACAAAAATGTAATGCAAGTTCCTAAATTGCAAAAAATTGTAGTGAGCCGTGGTGTTGGTGCTGCAGTTTCTGACAAGAAACTTGTGGATCAAGCTGTAGCTGAATTAACTTTGATCACCGGTCAAAAAGCCATTGCTACTATTTCAAAGAAAGACGTTGCTACGTTTAAATTGAGAAAAGGTATGCCGATTGGTGCTAAGGTAACCCTTAGAGGTGAGCGCATGTATGAGTTTTTAGATCGTTTGATCACCTCTGCCTTGCCACGTGTACGTGATTTCCAAGGTATCCGAGCTACTGGTTTTGACGGTAGAGGAAACTACAACCTAGGGATTACAGAACAAATCATTTTCCCTGAAATCGACATCGATAAAATCAGCAGAATCAACGGTATGGATATTACTTTTGTCACTACTGCTGAAACCGATAAAGAAGCACAATCTTTGTTAAGCGAACTAGGTCTACCTTTTAAAAAGAACTAATTATGGCTAAAGAATCAATGAAGGCCCGTGAGGTTAAAAGAGCTAAAACGGTAGCCAAATACGCAGAAAAACGCAAAGCGCTTAAAGAGGCTGGGGATTATGAAGCCCTACAAAAGTTGCCTAAAGATGCTTCTCCTGTACGCATGCACAACCGTTGCAAGTTAACAGGTAGACCAAGAGGATACATGAGAACCTTTGGTATCTCAAGGGTTTTATTCAGAGAAATGGCCAACCAGGGATTGATCCCAGGTGTCAAAAAAGCCAGCTGGTAATTAAATAAGTCAATAAAGATGGTTACAGATCCAATCGCAGATTATTTAACAAGAATTAGAAACGCCAACAGTGCTGGTCACCGTGTGGTTGAAATTCCTGCTTCTAATCTTAAAAAAGAAATGACCAAGATTTTGTTCGATCAGGGCTATATCTTGAGCTACAAATTTGAAGATGACGCACTACAAGGAACTATTAAGATCGCATTAAAGTACGATCAAGTGACTAAAGAGCCTGTTATCAAAAAATTGGAGCGTATCAGCAAGCCTGGTTTAAGAAAATATGCTGGTTCTCCTGAACTTCCACGTGTTCTCAACGGTTTGGGAATTGCTATAGTGTCTACCTCACACGGTGTCATGACTTCTAAGCAAGCCAAAAAAGAGAATGTAGGTGGCGAAGTATTGTGTTACGTTTATTAATATTTTAAAGAGCATACCATGTCTAGAATAGGGAATAACCCAGTAGCCATTCCTCAGGGAGTGACCGTGGAGATCAAGGAAAACTTGATGGAAGTCAAAGGCAAATTAGGCACTTTGGTTCAAGAATTTTCTGGAGTTTCCATCGCGGTTAACGAAGGAAGTGTTTGGGTGACCAGACCGTCAGATTCTATTGAACATAAAGCCAAACACGGTCTATACCGTTCATTGGTTTCCAATATGATCAAGGGAGTATCTGAAGGTTGGACTAAAAAATTAGAATTAGTAGGTGTTGGTTATCGCGCCAGCAACCAAGGTCAGCGTTTGGACTTGGCTTTAGGGTTTTCTCACAACATTATCTTGGACATCGCTCCAGAGGTTAAAGTAGAGACTACTTCTGAGAAAGGTCAAAACCCGATTATCACCCTTACTTCTTTTGACAAACAGTTAGTAGGGCAAGTGGCCGCTAAGATTAGATCTTTCCGCAAGCCTGAGCCGTACAAAGGAAAAGGAGTTAAGTTCGTTGGTGAGCAATTGAGAAGAAAAGCAGGTAAATCCGCTTAATAATAGCATTATGAAATTATCTAAAACAGAAAAGAGACAACGCATTCACAAAAGAATCAGAAAGATTTCTTTTGGTACTGCCTCTGCCCCGAGATTGGCGGTTTTCCGTTCTAACAAGGAGATTTATGCACAATTAATCGATGATACCCAAGGGGTGACATTGGCTGCAGCTTCTTCTATGGACAAAGAAATTAGTGCCGTTAAAGGAACTAAAATTGAAATCGCCGCTGCTGTAGGTAAGTCTATTGCACAAAAAGCTAAGTCGCTTAACATTGAGCAAGCTGCTTTTGATCGTGGTGGTTTCTTGTATCACGGAAGAGTTAAATCATTGGCTGACGGAGCTCGCGAAGCAGGTCTAAAATTCTAAGAAGTTATGCAACAAAAATCAGTAAATATGGAAGGCATCAAGCCTGCAGGATTGGAATTAAAAGACCGTTTGGTTGGCGTTCAACGTGTGACCAAGGTGACTAAAGGTGGTCGTGCATTTGGTTTCTCCGCTATTGTTGTAGTTGGTGATGAGCACGGTGTCGTAGGTCATGGACTTGGAAAGTCTAATGAAGTTGCTTCTGCAATTGCTAAAGCTATTGAAGATGCTAAAAAGAACTTAGTTAAAATTCCGATCAATCACGGAACGTTACCTCACGAGCAAAAAGGTAAATTTGGAGGTGCTCGTGTATTCATTAAACCAGCATCACATGGTACTGGAGTAATTGCAGGGGGTGCGGTTCGTATTGTTTTAGAAGCGGTTGGCGTGCATGATGTATTGTCTAAGTCTCAAGGTTCTTCTAACCCACACAACGTGGTGAAAGCTACTTTTGATGCTTTGTTGCAATTGAGAGATGCAAAAACTGTAGCTTCTCAAAGAGGAGTTTCTTTAGAAAAAGTATTTAAAGGATAATCAGATGGGAAAAATCAGCGTTAAACAAGTAAAGAGTGCTATTAAGAAGCCTGAGGTTCAAAAAAGAACATTAGAGGCGCTTGGTTTGAGAAAATTGAATCAAGTTGTTGTGCACGAAGCTACCCCTTCTGTATTGGGTATGATCGCTAAAGTGAATCACTTAGTTTCCACTCAGGAAGCATAATTTAAATCAATAGACAATGAACTTAAGTAATTTAAAGCCTGCCGAAGGTGCCACCCACAGAGAGGGTAAGGTAGTAGGTAGAGGTCAAGGATCTGGTAAAGGGGGCACGTCTACCCGAGGCCACAAAGGAGCTAAATCCAGATCTGGGTATTCCAAGAAAATTGGATTTGAAGGTGGTCAAATGCCTTTGCAAAGACGTGTACCTAAGTTTGGTTTTAAAAACATCAACAGAAAAGAGTACGCAGGGATTAATTTAGACCGTTTACAAGATTTAGTGGACAGAGGTTTGGCTAAAGACGTTATTACTTTTGACGTCTTGGTTGAAAATAGACTAGCTGGTAAGTCTGAATTAGTTAAAATTTTAGGTGGTGGTCAACTGACTGCTAAACTTCAAGTTTCTGCACATAAGTTTACTGCTACGGCAAAAGCGGCTATCGAAGCTGCTGGTGGCGAGGCAATCAGCTTGTAAGATATAGTCCATGAAAAAGTTTTTAGAAATTATATCAAATATTTGGAAAATTGACGAGCTAAAAAGTCGCATCGTATTAACGCTGTCTCTTTTGTTGGTGTACCGATTCGGTGCCCAGATCGTTCTTCCAGGTATTGATACAGCTCAACTGGCTCAGTTGAATTCTAATACAGATTCAGGGATCTTAGGAATTCTAAATGCGTTTACCGGAGGAGCTTTTGCTAATGCTTCTGTTTTCGCACTTGGTATCATGCCTTACATTTCTGCATCTATTGTTGTACAATTGATGGGAATAGCTGTTCCGTACCTACAAAAGCTTCAAAAGGAAGGTGAAAGTGGTCGACGTACGTTGAACCAAATCACACGTTGGTTAACCATAGCTATTTGTATCGTTCAAGCTCCTGCTTATTTGTACAGTTTAGGTGCTTTAGGCGTTCCTGATAGTGCCTTTGTTATGGGTAAGGGTATTGATTTCATGATTCCTACAGTAATTATTCTTGTCACAGGTACCGTTTTTGCTATGTGGCTGGGAGAGAAGATTACAGATAAGGGTATTGGGAATGGTATTTCCTTGTTAATCATGGTGGGTATCATTGCTAACTTACCACAAGCCTTTGTTCAAGAGTTTATCTCTAGGACAGCCACTTCTAACGGAGGGTTAATGCTTGTGTTGGTTGAACTTATTCTATGGTTCTTGGTCATCTTGGGTGCTATATTAATGATTATGGCTACCCGCCAAATCCCTGTTCAGTACGCTCGTAGAACTGCTACAGGTTCTGTGGACAACAGTGCCATGGGGACTCGTCAATACATACCTCTTAAGCTCAATGCTTCTGGTGTTATGCCGATCATTTTTGCCCAGGCGTTAATGTTTGCTCCTGGTCTTTTGGGGAGAAGTTTTAACCAAAACGCTGTGGGCCAATGGATGGAAGTTCAGTTTCAAGATATTTTTGGTCTATGGTATAATTTGTTATTTGCCTTTTTGATCATCGTCTTTACTTACTTCTACACTGCGATCACGGTTCCTACCAATAAGATGGCTGATGACCTAAAGCGCAGCGGTGGTTTTGTCCCTGGAGTTCGTCCTGGAGAAGAAACTGGAGAATTTTTGGATAAGATTATGTCTTTGATTACCCTACCTGGATCAATTTTCTTAGCTTTGCTGGCCATTTTGCCTGCCTTAGTAGTTAAATTGTTAGACGTTCAGCCAGGTTGGGCATTGTTTTACGGAGGTACATCACTGCTTATTTTAGTGGGTGTAGCGATCGACACAGTGCAACAAGTAAACGCATATTTGCTCAATAGGCATTATGACGGCTTGATGAAGTCGGGTAAAAACAGAAAAGGATAAACGATGGCCAAACAGAGTGCTATTGAACAAGACGGAAGTATCATCGAAGCATTGTCCAATGCCATGTTTCGAGTAGAGTTAGACAATGGTCACATCGTGACCGCTCATATCTCTGGAAAAATGAGGATGCACTACATCAAGTTGCTTCCAGGGGATAAAGTAAAATTAGAGATGAGTCCTTATGACTTATCAAAAGCGAGAATTACATATAGATACTAAACAGGATGAAAGTTAGAGCATCAATAAAGAAGAGAAGTGCCGAGTGCAAGATTGTGCGTCGCAAAGGCAGATTGTACGTCATTAATAAAAAGAATCCTAGATTTAAACAAAGACAAGGGTAATTATGGCAAGAATTGCAGGGGTAGATCTACCCAAACATAAGAGAGGCGTTATCGCCCTAACCTACATCTTCGGTGTGGGCAACAGCAGAGCTAAGGAAATTCTTTCTACAGCCAAAGTAAGTGAGGATACCAAAGTATCTGATTGGAATGATGACGAAATCAGTGCGATTCGCGATGCGGTTTCTTCTTATACCATTGAAGGTGAATTGCGTTCTGAAACTCAATTGAACATCAAACGTTTGATGGATATCGGTTGCTACAGAGGTATTCGCCACAGAAATGGTTTACCGCTCAGAGGTCAACGTACCAAAAACAACTCTAGAACCCGTAAAGGAAAGAGAAAAACAGTGGCTAACAAGAAAAAGGCAACTAAATAATCCCTAGTATCATGGCCAAGTCAAATACAAAAACAACCAAGAAACGCAAAGTGATTATTGAAGCTGTTGGAGAGGCGCACATCGCTGCTTCTTTTAACAACATCATTATTTCACTAACCAACAAAAAAGGAGATGTTATCTCTTGGGCTTCTGCCGGTAAAATGGGCTTTAAAGGTTCTAAAAAGAACACCCCTTATGCTGCACAGTTAGCTTCTGAAGATTGTGCTAAAGTGGCTTTTGAAGCTGGTTTGCGCAAAGTTAAAGTCTTTGTAAAAGGACCAGGTAACGGACGTGAGTCTGCGATCCGTTCTTTGCACAACGCAGGAATTGAAGTGACTGAAATCGTTGATGTGACTCCAATGCCACACAATGGTTGCAGACCACCAAAAAGAAGAAGAATCTAATCATCAATTCGCCTACGGGCTTTTCACCGACGCTGTAGTTAAGATTATCGAAGGATCGCCTTAATTCATAATCACAGCGCCTAAATCTAAGAAAATGGCAAAATACATTGGACCTAAGTCAAAAATTGCTCGCCGCTTTGGAGAGCCTATCTTTGGAGATGATAAAGCTCTAGAGAAAAAGAATTACGCACCCGGACAACACGGACAAGCTAAAAGACGCGGTAAGCAGTCTGAATATGCGATCCAGTTGATGGAGAAACAAAAAGCGAAGTATACCTACGGTATTCTTGAAAAACAATTCCGCAACATATTTGCTAAAGCAAACCGCTCTAAAGGAGTTACCGGTGAAGTACTACTTCAATTGTGTGAGTCTCGTTTGGATAACGTTGTTTACCGTATGGGTATTGCGCCTACCAGAAGTGGTGGACGTCAGTTAGTTTCGCACAGACACATCACCGTTAACGGTTCCATCGTAAACATCCCTTCATATACTTTGAAAGCTGGCGATGTAGTAGGTGTGCGTGAAAAATCAAAATCACTTCAGTCTATAGTAGACTCTCTTGCTGCAAGCAGCCAGGTTTACGAATGGATTACTTGGAATGGTGCCAAAATGGAAGGTACTTATGTAAATGTTCCTGAGCGTCTTCAGATACCTGAAAACATCAAAGAACAACTCATCGTAGAATTGTATTCTAAATAATCAACAGAACCGTATTATGGCATTATTTAATTTTCAAAAGCCCGATAAAGTAATCATGATCGACTCGACTGATTTCGAAGGTAAATTCGAATTCCGTCCTTTAGAGCCTGGTTATGGACTCACCGTGGGCAATGCACTCAGAAGAGTAATGTTGTCAGCCCTTGAAGGGTATGCGATTTCTTCTGTTCGTATCGATAAAGTTGAACACGAGTTTTCTGTGATTCCTGGTGTTGTTGAAGATGTTACTGAAATCATCTTAAACCTAAAACAAGTTCGTTTCAAACGCCAGATTGACGAAGTAGAGCACGAGTCTGTGTCTATCACCATTTCTGGAAAAGAACAGATCACAGCAGGTGATTTTCAAAAATTCATCTCAGGGTTTCAAGTGTTGAATCCAGAGTTGGTTATTTGTAATCTTGATCCTAGTGTATCAGTATCTCTTGAGCTATACATCGAAAAGGGTAGAGGTTATGTTCCTGCAGAGGAAAACAAAAAGCCTGGAGCTCCGATAGGAACCATTGCTATCGATTCGATTTTCACTCCGATCAAAAATGTAAAATACACGATAGAAAACTACCGTGTTGAGCAAAAAACTGACTTTGAAAAATTGATTTTCGAAATCACCTCTGATGGTTCAATTCATCCTAAAGATGCGTTAACTGAAGCAGCTAAGGTTTTGATTCATCACTTTATGTTGTTTTCTGACGAGCGCATCACTCTTGAAGCTGATGAAATCGCTCAAACGGAAACCTATGATGAGGAGTCATTGCACATGCGTCAGTTGTTGAAGACTAAGTTGGTTGATATGGATCTTTCTGTTCGTGCATTAAATTGTTTGAAAGCAGCAGAAGTAGATACATTAGGAGACTTAGTTTCATTCAACAAGAATGATTTGATGAAATTTAGAAATTTCGGCAAGAAATCATTAACTGAGTTGGAGGAGTTGGTCATCAACAAAGGCTTGAGCTTCGGCATGGATCTAGCCAAGTACAAATTAGACAGAGATTAATTATTGGGTTCTCCCAAATTATAGGAAAGTACCATGAGACACGGTAAGAAAATAAATCATTTAGGTAGAAAGACAGCGCACAGAAAGGCGATGTTGGCCAATATGGCTTGCTCATTAATCGAGCATAAGCGCATCAATACTACGCTAGCTAAAGCCAAAGCATTAAAAGTTTTTGTTGAGCCTTTAATCACTAAGGCAAAAGCAGAAAACAATCAAAGCATTGAAAAAGGCACCCACAACAGAAGGATTGTATTCAGTCAGTTGAGGGATAAAGAAACCATTACTGAGCTGTTCAGCACTGTTTCTGAAAAAGTAGGTGATCGTCCAGGAGGATATACCCGCATCATCAAATTGGGTAACCGTATGGGTGATAACGCGGATATGGCTATGATCGAGTTAGTAGACTTTAACGAGTTATACAACGCAGATAAACCTAAGGCAAAGAAAACTAGAAGAAAGAAGAAAGCTGATGCACCAGCAGTAGCTGCTCCCAAGGCTGAAGTGGAACAAGCTCCAGTTGTTGCTGAGGAACCTGCTGTAGAAGAAGCTCCTGAAACTAGCTCTGAAGAACAAGAAAACAAAGGTCAAGATGCCTAATGTTTCTTAAATAGAATTTTTACCCAGGGATAAGCCAATTAGCTTATCCCTTTTTTTTGACTAAATTTGCCGTAATTGAATAGTTTAATGAAATACACCCACAGACAACCCGCCATTATTTTATTGGCCGACGGAACGATATTCCATGGTAAAGCAGTAGGAGGTAAAACCGGTAGTGCTTTTGGAGAAATTTGTTTTAACACCGGTATGACTGGTTACCAGGAAATATTTACTGATCCATCATATTTTGGCCAGTTAATGGTAACGACCAATGCGCATATCGGTAATTATGGTACCCACCCAGAAGAGATAGAATCTCAGGGAATCAAAATAGCGGGTTTGATTTGTAAAAATTTTAGCTATCACTATTCCAGACCTGACGCAGATCAGTCCTTAGAAACTTATTTGGACCAACACAACTTGTTAGCTATTTCCGATGTGGATACCCGAGCTTTGGTGTCTTACATCAGAGATCACGGAGCCATGAATGCGGTGATTTCTACCGATGTTGACCAAGTGGAGGCACTCAAAGTTGCTTTGTCAGAGGTTCCGAGTATGGAAGGACTCGCGCTGGCCTCGGAGGTATCTACTTCGGAGCCTTATTACTACGGAGATCCTCAGGCCAAATTTAAAGTTTCTGCCTTGGATATCGGGATCAAGCAAAACATTCTACGACATCTCGCTTCGCGAGGAGCCTATGTCCAGGTTTTTCCGCACAACACTTCGTTTCAAGAACTATCTGCTTGGAATCCAGACGCCTATTTTATTTCAAACGGACCCGGTGATCCAGAGCCTTTGCATGAGGCGATTGCCTGTGCCCAATCCATGATTTCAAGTGGCAAGCCCGTTTTTGGTATTTGCCTGGGGCATCAAGTGATTGCACTGGCCAATGGGGTTCCTACCTACAAAATGCACCATGGACACAGAGGGATCAATCACCCGATCATGAACTTGGAGACAGGTAAAGGGGAGATTACGTCCCAAAATCATGGCTTTGCTGTTGATCGCGATGCGCTGGAAGCCCACCCTGATCTTCAATTGACCCATGTACACCTTAACGATGGAACGGTCGCAGGTATCAAAATGAAAAGCAAGCCTGTTTTCTCGGTACAATACCATCCTGAAGCTAGTCCAGGGCCACACGATGCTTCGTACTTATTTGACCAATTTTTTGGGATGATGGGTTCTTGAACAATTCATCAACAAATAGTGATATTTAACTAATCCACACAAGTCGGCATAGACAGTTTTGTATATTTGCCTGCGAAATTAAATCAGATACCATGAGCATGATTATCAGCGTGCATGCACGCCAAATCCTCGATTCAAGAGGAAATCCTACTGTAGAAGTAGATGTAACCACTGAAAACGGAATATTAGGACGTGCAGCAGTTCCTTCCGGTGCTTCCACCGGTGAACACGAGGCTGTTGAATTACGCGATGGAGGTTCTTCTTACATGGGTAAGGGGGTACTCAAAGCGGTAGAAAACGTAAATACGGTATTGGCTGAGGCTATTTTAGGTATGTCTGTTTTTGAACAGAATGAAATTGATCAAGTAATGATCGATTTGGATGGCACACCCAACAAATCAAACCTTGGAGCTAATGCTATTTTGGGAATATCTCTTGCTGTAGCTAAAGCTGCGGCTCAAGAATTGGGTATGCCTTTATATCGGTACGTAGGTGGAGTAAGCGCCAATACGTTGCCAGTACCGATGATGAATATCATCAACGGAGGGTCACACTCTGACGCCCCGATTGCTTTTCAAGAGTTTATGGTGATGCCTGTTAAGGCCAAAAGTTTTACCCACGCTATGCAGATGGGAACAGAAATTTTTCATCACTTGAAGAAAGTGTTGCACGATAGAGGTTTAAGTACCGCTGTGGGTGATGAGGGTGGATTTGCCCCAACCCTCAAAGGAACTGAGGACGCTATTGAGACCATTGCATTGGCGGTGGGTAACGCTGGCTATTCTTTCGGCGATGAAGTGATGATCGCATTGGATTGTGCGGCTGCTGAGTTCTATGTAGACGGCAAATACGACTACACTAAGTTTGAAGGTGCTCAAGGTGCCGTGCGTACATCAGAGGAGCAAGCGCAATACTTAGCAGATTTAGCCGCCAAGTATCCCATTATCTCCATCGAGGATGGTATGGATGAAAATGATTGGGCTGGCTGGAAGTCCTTGACCGAAAAAATCGGAGATAAAGTTCAGTTGGTAGGAGATGATTTGTTTGTCACCAACGTAACCCGTTTATCACGTGGTATTGAGCAAGGAATTGCCAATTCAATCTTGATTAAAGTCAATCAAATCGGTTCGCTCACTGAAACGATCGCAGCGGTAAATATGGCTAAAAATGCAGGATATACTTCAGTAATGTCTCACCGATCTGGAGAAACTGAGGACAATACCATTGCCGATTTGGCAGTAGCATTAAATACAGGCCAAATCAAAACTGGTTCTGCGTCTCGTTCTGATCGTATGGCAAAATATAACCAACTTTTGCGCATCGAGGAGGAATTGGGATCTACCGCTTATTTTCCCCAGAAAAACGCATTTAAAATCAAGTAAATACCAATGTATTTACTATAAAAAACGCGGGTATTAACCCGCGTTTTTTTGTTTTTCATCCATTTAAAATCACAGCTTTTCATTTGTTAAATATTTCATAGTTGCCTTTGCAATTCCTCCTCTTTTCTCGTATTTTTACCATTCTTGAAGTTACACTAAATCAAGTTTATGTCTGGAAAAGCAATATTGGAATACGAAGGTAATCGCTATGAATTACCTGTTATTCAGGGGAGTGAAAATGAACTGGCGATCGACATTAAAAATCTGCGCAGTCAATCGGGAATGATCACCCTTGATCCAGGCTACAAAAATACGGGCTCCTGTGAAAGCGCCATTACCTTCCTAGACGGGGAGCAAGGGATTTTAAGATACCGAGGTTATGCCATTGAGGATTTAGCTGAAAAAGCTACTTTTCTTGAAGTGGTGTATTTGCTTATATGGGGGGAACTTCCTACCAAAGGTCAATTAGACAAGTTTCACAAAGACATCGTACAAGAATCCATTGTCGATGAAGACATGAAGAAAATCCTAGATGGTTTTCCTAAGTCTGCCCATCCTATGGGTGTTCTTTCCTCATTGACCAGTGCTTTGATCGCATTCAATCCTCGTTTTGTCAATGTGAGTTCTGACGAGGAGATGTACGAAGCGATTGTGCGCATTGTCGCTAAATTCCCCGTCCTGGTAGCGTGGACCTTGCGCAAACGCAAAGGCCTTCCTTTGGACTATGGAGATGACACCTTGGGCTACGTGGAAAACATCCACAAAATGATGTTTAAAAAACCCAGTGGAGAGTATAAGAAAAATGACATCATCATTGATGCGCTAGATAAATTATTAATCCTACATGCAGATCATGAGCAAAACTGCTCCACATCAACAGTTCGTATTGTAGGTTCGTCCCACGCAGGTTTATTTGCCTCTCTGTCCGCCGGAATATCCGCTTTGTGGGGTCCATTGCACGGTGGCGCTAACCAGGCAGTACTTGAAATGCTTGAGGCGATTCAAGCGGATGGTGGCGACACTAAAAAATACATGGCCAAGGCCAAAGATAAAAATGATCCTTTCCGTCTAATGGGCTTTGGGCATAGAGTCTATAAAAATTTTGACCCCCGTGCCAAGATTATTAAAAAAGCGGCGGACGACGTATTAGCGGACCTAGGAATTGATGACCCTATTCTGGCTATTGCTAAAGGGTTGGAGCAGGAAGCCCTTAAAGATGAATATTTCGTGTCTAGAAATTTATATCCAAACGTCGATTTTTATTCGGGTATTATCTACCGCGCTTTGGGTATCCCCACGGAGATGTTTACGGTGATGTTTGCTTTGGGAAGACTTCCCGGTTGGATAGCCCAGTGGAGAGAGATGAGACTCAACCAGGAGCCTATTGGTAGGCCAAGGCAAGTATACGTAGGTGAGACACTTAGGTCATTTATCCCTTTAGAAAATCGTTAATCTATAAACCCTGATTGTTCAGGGTTTTTTATTATGTATTTGACACTCCACATAAACAACGAGACCGATCAGTTAACTTCTGTGATTTTGGGTGTTGCTCAAGACCAAGGCCCCATTCCTACGCTGGATACCGCGTATGACCCCAACTCGTTGATGCACATAAAGGCCGGAACTTACCCATTAGAAGCGGATATGATCGCTGAGATGGAAAGTCTTGCCGAGGTCTTCATCAGGCATGGTGTCCGCGTATTTCGCCCTGATATACTCCCTGAATGTAACCAGATATTTGCTCGAGATATCGCTTTTGTGGTGGAAGATAAATGGATACTGTCCAATATTTTACCTGATAGGGCGGCAGAAACCGATGCCATCCAGTACTTGATCCAGCAGGCAGATCCAGCGTGTATTATCGTTCCACCCGAGGAGGTACATGTAGAGGGAGGTGATGTGATGCCCTGGAATAAGTATTTGTTTGTGGGCGTTTACCTTAAGCCTGACTATAAAAATAAAATCACAGCCCGGACTAATGCCGCTGCGGTAGATTTTTTAGCCAAATTATTTCCCCATAAAAAAGTGAAAGCCTTTGAGTTGGAGAAATCAAACACGGATCCCT
>JBEAQS010000079.1:0-3233 GCA_041163765.1 Bacteroidota bacterium
TTGGCGCATTGCAGGACCACAAGAATGTACCTCCACATCAATTCCCATTGCTTCAGCAGCAATCGCAGCCTTGTAGCAACCGGTAATGCCTCCGTCATAGTCAGGATCAACCCGACCAAAATCCGTCGCTCCAGAGATCATTAAATCTGTATGTGTCTCTACCGTGCGGACATGCTCGCCAATCATGATCGGGGTTTGAATCTTTTGCTTGAGAAGCTTGTGACCTGAAAAGCTGAGACCTCCATCTGCGTAGGGATCCTCGTACCAGAGTAGGTTGTACTCATCACAAACTTGGCCTACCCGAATCGCATCGGTGAGGGTTTTTAGATGGCAAGCGGCATCATACATCACTTCCATTTTTCCACCGACCCGCTCGGCAACAGCTCGAATCATCATCGACTCTCTTTTCGGATCTCCTTCTTTCCAGCCGTGCATCTTGAAGCCCGGATAGCCAAGTTCCAAGCAGCTTTCTGCAAAATCAGCATAGGCTTCCGGGTGGCTTAAGCCCCCTTGCTGTTCATCACCAGGAATCGTGCTCGCATAAGCAGGCAATTGCCAACGATGACCCCCCAACATTTGGGCAATCGAGAGACCACAACATTTGCCAGCCAGATCCCAAAGTGCAATGTCCAGAGCCCCAATACCAGCTTCGCCAACATGTTTGGTGAGTCTCCGCATCGTTTGATAGTGTCTCTCCCTCTCCAAGGCTGGTTTGTTGAGGAGAGTGTGAGCCAAGGCAACACCTGCAGACATTAAGACTGTGGCCCGAGACCTTGGAGGAACATACTCTCCAACTACCCCCTCATCCGTTAAAATTCGGACACCAAACCGTTTTTGGGGTGTACCTACTCCAGGCTCGTACCAAACTCCAAATCCCGAAGGATCGGCCCCAATGTTGGGGATACTGACCTCAAAGAGTGTAAATTCGATTTCTTGAATTCTAGGACTTTGCATGAGTTGGATTTGTTGAAGGAGAAAAATGATGTGTTGTGAATGACTTGACTACCCAGTGGTAGCAGACTAGGAATGCAAACTCTTTTGTGAGCCAAAATTACAATATGCATATCGCCCTCCCTTTTACTGATTTAATCAATCGTCCAAAATACCTAATTGAGATATTTATGAATCAAGAAGATTTGCAGAAACTAAAAGACACCAACAGTTGTCCCACAGGAGATTTCGAAGGAGCTGATCTATCTGGTATGGATTTGCGGCGAGCCAATCTCAGTGGAGCAGCCTTGAAAAAAGCCAACCTGAGCAATGCGGATCTGACCGAAGCCAATCTCAGTGTAGCAGACTTGACAGGTGCCAAATTAGATAGCGCAAAGATCCATCAGGCGAACCTTGAGGGTACTTTGCTAGTGAGTGCAGACTTGCGGCATGCCAATCTGGGCAGTGCCAACTTGATGTTTGCTGATCTTAGCAAAGCAGATTTATACAAGGCCAACCTAACCAACGCCTCCATTTCAGAGGCAAAATTTTGTAATACGACTCTACCTGATGGGAAGATTAGCAACCGGGATTGTTGATGTTAAAAATTTATTTATGATAATTATTTTTGACAATTAAATTATTCAATAGTAATAATCTCGTTCTGGTTTAAAAAAACTAAGAAAAATTTCTTTTCTAATTTTTTTCAAAATGAAGAGAAGAAAAATTCATTTGTTTACATTTAAATTAAAAATTTGTTAAAACTATTCTCTAAAGAATAGTCTTCTAAAACCTCTTATGGAGTAAAATATGATATAGATTCTTGAATTTTTTTTCACATAATTTGTTAATCTAATGAGGGAATCATGAAAAAATTTATAACTTCTCTTTCTGTTGCATGCACTCTTGCTATTACCGGTGTTTCAGCTGAAACAATCAAAATGCTGCATCTTTATGCGGATAATGCAATTGAATACCCTGGTATCCAGAGGGCGGTTGCTGAGTATGAGAAGAAGTCCGGAAATAAGATTGAGATGCAGTATCTGGAGAATGAAGCATTCAAGGCTAAGCTTCCAACCATGCTTCAATCAAATGATAGGCCACACATTTTTTACAGCTGGGGTGGTGGCGTCATGTATGATCAGGCCAGAGCGGGCTTCCTGAAAGACATATCTAGCCTGGTCCCAAAGAGCTATCTTGACACGATCAGCACAGCAGCCGCAGAGGCCTTCACTTTTGAAGGCAATAGAGTAGGCCTACCTCTGCAGGTCTCCCAAGTAGCATTTTGGTATAATAAAGATCTCGTCAATCAAGCTGGTGTGGACGTGGAGGGAATCCGTTATTGGGAAGACCTGCTAGCAGTCGTAAAGAAAATCAAAGCAAGTGGAATCACGCCCATTTGTGCGGGGGGCAAAGACAAATGGCCACTTCATTTCTATTGGACTCATCTCCACATCCGTAATGGGGGCAGCAAGCTTTTCTATGAATCACTGGCCAATGGCGGTTGGGATCGACCAGAGTACATCAAATCTGGTGAGCAGTTCCAAGCGCTGACAAATCTGGATCCTTTCCAAAAAGGATATCTTGCTGCAACCTGGCCTGACCAAGCAGGATTGTTCGGCGATGGGAAGTGTGCTTTGAGTCTAATGGGGAATTGGAATTATGGCGCGCAGCAAGCGAACAGCGCTTCCGGAAAAGGACTCAGCGACGACAAATTAGGAATGTTCAACTTTCCTATGACCAAAGGAGGTAAAGGTAAACCAACCGATACACTAGGTGGAATCAATGGATGGTTGGTTTCAAAATCGGCACCTGATGCAGCTGTAGATTTCTTGATGACGTACCTGTCGTACGAAAATCAATCAAAGGATGCTGCAGCTTCGGCTTACATTCCAATTGCAAAGGGAGCAGATACGTCCATTACCAACCCATTCTTCAAGCAAGTCGCTTCCAATATCTCTCAATCCGACTATCACCAGATCTTTTATGATCAATTCCTGGGTGCAGATATTGGTCGAGTCGTGAATGACGTCTCAACTGACCTCGCTGCTGGAATGACCACTCCAGAAGCAGCGACCAAACAAGTCCAAGAAGCTTGGGAATTTAATCAGTAAATGTACTAAGGGCGGATTCCCCAATCCGCCCACCAAAAGATATGTTGAAGAAATTAGAATCCTCAACACTGTTGGATAGATATTCAACAGTCATAATTTTTCTCATTCCTACACTTACCATCTTCACTCTCTTTGTAGTACTGCCAGTAGGAGAGGCAGCCTATTATAGTTTTTTTCGGTGGAATGGAT
>JBEAQS010000080.1:0-8459 GCA_041163765.1 Bacteroidota bacterium
CACACTTTTGGCTTAGTTTTTCGATGGTATTTATCAGGTCACGCTCCTTGGAGTGATGCGTACGAGAGTATTTTGTATGTTGGGTGGGCAACTTTAGGTTTCGGTTTAGTCTTTGGAAGGAAAAATAGACTTACGTTGGCCTCCGCTACCTTTGTCACCTCGATGTTGCTCTGGATTGCTCATCAAAGCTGGGTAGATCCTTCAATAGCTAACTTGGTTCCTGTTTTGGATAGTTACTGGTTGATGATTCACGTGGCCATCATTGTCGGAAGTTACGGTCCATTAACCATAGGTATGATCTTGGGTGTTGTTTCCTTGCTTTTGATGGTGATCACTACCCAAGCGACTAAATCAAAAATGGAATCGCATATCAAAGAGTTAACCGTTATCAATGAATTGTCGATCACTGTTGGTTTGGTGATGTTGACCATAGGTAATTTCTTGGGAGGTATGTGGGCCAATGAGAGTTGGGGTAGGTATTGGGGCTGGGATCCTAAAGAAACATGGGCTTTGATTTCCATTATGGTCTATGCATTTGTGATACACGGCAGACTAATTCCAGGTTTACGCGGTATCTGGACCTTCAATTTGATGACAGTACTGGCTTATGCCAGTATCATGATGACTTATTTTGGGGTGAATTTTTATTTGGTGGGCTTGCATAGTTATGCTAGTGGAGAACAAGTGATCACTCCAACATTTATTTGGTATACGCTATTTGGGGTATTCATACTCGCTTTGATCAGCAGATGGAGGTACCAGGTAGTGTTTAAAAAGAAATAGTCCCTACATTTATGTAAATGAATTAGTTATGGAACCTAGAATTCAAGGATTAAATACCCATTTAGTGCATACCGGTGAGTTGGAAGATCCACTTTATCACGGAGCTGTATCTCCATTATACCTATCAACGTCCTATGCTTTTGATGAAGTAGATATAAAGAGATACCCCAGAAACTTTAATACCCCAAACCAAGAAGCCCTGGGACATAAAATTGCCGCTTTAGAAAACAAAGAGGCTGCCTTAATTTTTGGCAGTGGTATGGCAGCGGTGAGCACAGCGATTATGGGTTTGGTCAGCAGTGGCGATCATATTGTGTTTCAAGATGATTTGTACGGGGGTACTCGAAATCTAGCCTTAGCCGATTTGCGCAGATTTGGCATTGAATTTTCTATGGCTAAAGGTCTTGAACTAAGGGATTTTGAGTCAGAAATACGTCCAAACACCAAGTTGATTTATGTAGAAACTCCTTCGAATCCCCTGTTGAAAATTATTGATTTGGACATGATAGGCCGTTTGGCCAAAAAGCACGGACTTATTTCGATGATTGACAACACATTTGCCAGTCCGGTAAACCAAGTACCTGACGAGTTTGGCATTGATGTGGTCATTCACTCAGCGACAAAATATATGGGAGGACACTCGGACATCAGCGCTGGGGCCATTGCAACCTCTAAAGAATTGATGGCACCGATTTGGTCCATGGCCAAGAGTTTAGGAGGAAACCTCAGTGAAATGACTGTATGGTTGTTAGAACGAAGCATTAAAACCATGGGGTTAAGGGTACATCGTCAGAATGAAAACGCGCTAGCCATGGCCCATTTTTTATCAGCGCACCACGCCATTGATCGCGTGTACTATCCAGGGTTGGTCGATCATCCCGGTCATGAGATAGCGAAAAAACAGATGAAAGGATTTGGAGGTATGATGTCGTTTGAACTCAGAGCGGGTCTGGATGCTCGCTTTTTTCAGCAACAACTCAAATTGATCAAACCTTCTATGAGTTTGGCAGGGGTGGAGTCAACCGTATTGTCCCCAACCATGACTTCTCACCACTCACTCACCCTAGAAGAACGTAAAATTCAAGGTATTAGTGAGGGATTGATTCGTTTTTCAGTGGGTATAGAGGAAGTTTCTGACCTGCAAAGAGATATAGAACAGGCTATAGCCAAAACAGAACATCATGGTTGATATCATGGCATTTGGGGCACATCCCGATGATGTAGAATTGGGTTGCGGTGGAACGCTTGCTAAGGAAATTAGCAACGGATCATCGGTTGTAATCGTTGATTTAACCCAAGGAGAATTAGGTTCAAGAGGTTCGGCAGGACTCAGAAAACAAGAGGCTGAATCAGCGGCTCAAGTACTGGGTGTCATTCATCGGTTTAATTTGGCATTACCTGATGGTTTTTTTCAAAATGATCAAAACAGTCAAATGAAGGTGATTCAGTACCTGAGAAAATTTCAACCGAAATGGGTGTTGTGCAATGCTAAAGATGATCGACATATCGATCATCCGAAGGGAAGTAGTTTGGTCAGCGATGCCTGTTTTTTAAGCGGGTTGGTGAAAATAGAAACAGTGGATCCTGAAAGTGGGGAAGCCCAAGCGCCATGGAGACCTCAAGCCGTGTATCATTATATTCAATGGAAGAATAGCACTCCTGATTTCGTCGTAGATATTTCAGGCTTTCTAGATAAAAAAATGGAAGCGATATCTTGTTATCCCTCCCAGTTTTACGACCCGAGTAACCCAGGACCGGATACCCCGATCAGCAGCAAGAATTTTTTTGACTCAGTTCGATACCGAGCTCAAGACTTGGGTAGGCTGATTGGCAGTGACGCCGCTGAGGGCTTTACGGTAGAGCGTCTTTTGGCGGTCAATTATTTAAGTGATCTCCATTAAAAATTTTATTTAAATTTTGGTAGTATACCTTAATTTGAAGTATATTTGGACCCGCTAACAGCATGGTGGTTGTAGCTCAGTTGGTTAGAGCGCTTGATTGTGGTTCCAGAGGTCGCCGGTTCGAGCCCGGTCTTCCACCCAAAAAAAACCCTGTCTTTTCAGACAGGGTTTTTTTGTGAAGTAAAAGGAAATTTATTGAGCTTTGTCGGCCACAATAGCCTTATCGCGGTTGGCTACTTCCCAAGCTGTGTGGAATACCAATCTAGTTCTATTGGTCAATAAATCATAATTGATTTTATCTGGTGTATCACTCGGCTTGTGATAATCCTCATGGGTACCATTAAAATAGAAAATGATTGGAATATTATTTTTGGCAAAATTGTAGTGGTCACTTCTGTAATAAAAACGATTGGGATCATTTTCGTCGTTATAGGTGTAATCCAATTCAATACCCATAAACTTTTTATTTACGGCTTCTGACAGATCATGAAGTTCGGTACTTAGTTTATCTGAACCAATCAAGTAGACATAGTTTCTATCTCCTTTTCTTTCGGGATCGATACGACCGATCATGTCAATATTCAGGTTAGCGATCGTTTTGTTTAATGGGAATACAGGAGCTACATCTGTGTAATACTGTGATCCTAACAACCCTTTTTCTTCACCAGTTACATGAAGAAAAACTACGGATCTTCTGGGGCCTTGTCCTGCATCAGAGGCGAGTTTAAATGCTTCAGCAATCTCCAATAAAGCTACAGAGCCTGATCCATCGTCATCCGCTCCATTGTTTACCGATCCATCAGCCAGTACACCAACGTGGTCAAGATGAGAGGAAATAACTACATATTGTTCAGGAAATTCTGAACCAGGAATGAAAGCCACCACGTTTTCTGAATCTATCGATACATCTTCGCTTTTAATTCCGGCCTCTACAGTACCCAAAGATGCAGCATCTGCGGATTCACCAATGGATGGGTGGAGCAATAAAGCAGTGGCTTGGTCGACGTAAATCATAGCGTTTGCTTGAGACTCTAGGGCTTTAATGGACATACGACCGCTATCGTTTTGTTTCATGTAGTCAAAACGTCTTTTTAAACGGGCAAACGCCGCTTCGTCCCAGTAAATAAATCCAACAGCACCTTGCTCAAATGCCGCCTTTTGTTTGCGCTCAAGTCCTTCACTCTGCTTGGCCCAATCACTTGTTGAACCGTCAGCCAGGGCGGGTAACATAGGCGCACCGGCTTTAGCCATAACAATTTTACCTCGGACATCAAGTCCTTGATAATCATTGTGCTCGGGAGTGTTTACCCCATAACCTACATAAACGACAGGAGTTTTGCTAAATTCAAATGCAGCATATGCCATTATTCCAGTTCCATTTTCCAGGGACTGTCCCTGGAAAGTTAACTGGCCTTTGGGCAATTTTTTTAATACCAGTTCGATATCTTGTTCGTAATCTCCATTGGCTTGGGCAGGAGCTATTTGCAGGGATTTGTAATGAGCTTTGAGGTATTCAACCGCTATTTTTTGCCCTTTTGTGCCCGTTTCACGTCCTTCAAAGGCGTCTGAAGCATAGGTGTACAGGTGATCTTTTAGCTCACTTTCCGTAATAGTATTGGCCCACTTTTCACTTTGTTTTGATCGTGGGCTTAATTCGATTTGCTGGGCTTGACCCGTACAGGCCAAAAACATCAGCCATAAGACATTCCATTTTTTCATGAACAATAAAATTTAGGAACTAAATGTACAAAATATCGTGTACCTTAAACAGGTAGATTTTTTTCCTATGAATCCATATGTTTTTCAATGTATTGATGCGCATACTACGGGTAATCCAGTTCGTGTAGTTACCTCTGGAATTCCTTCGCTTAACGGAATTGATATGGCGGCTAAAAGGCTTGACTTTTTAGCTCACTGGGACTGGATCAGGACCGGTTTAATGTTTGAACCCAGGGGACACGATATGATGAGCGGAAGTATGTTTTTTCCACCGCATGCTCCTGAAAATGATGCGGCCATATTATTTATCGAAACCAGTGGGTGTCTACCTATGTGTGGACATGGCACGATTGGTTCAATCACCATAGCGATTGAGCGAGCATTGATCAAGCCAAAAACTCCAGGCGTAGTTTTGTTGGAAACTCCCGCAGGACTGGTAAAGGTTTTTTATACAGAGCATTCTGGCAAAGTCACTTCGGTCAAGTTGATCAACATACCTTCATTTTTGGCTAAATCAGGGTTAACTTGTAGGCACAGCTCACTGGGAACCATCGTTTTTGACGTGGCTTACGGAGGTAATTTTTATGCCATTGTCGATCCGCAACCAAATTTTAAAGGGGTAGAACACTATTCCGCCATGCAATTAATCTCATTTAGTCAAGAATTGAGGAATTCCATCGCGCAAGAGTATCCCGATATGTTTATTCATCCTTCAGATCACAGAATCAGGGGAGTTTCTCATATACAATGGACTGGATCTGTCTTGGATGAAAGGAGTCATGGTCGAAATGCGGTGTTTTACGGTGATAAAGCGATAGATCGTTCGCCTTGTGGAACGGGAACTTCAGCTCGAATGGCCCAATTATACGCTAAAGGAAAATTAAATGTGGGGGATGATTTTATCCACGAGAGTTTCATCGGTTCTGCGTTTACAGGCCGGATAGAGACGGTACGAGAAGAGTCATGGGGGACCACGATTATTCCTTCTATTGAAGGTTGGGCCAAAATATATGGGGATAACCGAATTACTATTGATGCAAAGGATGATCCATATGCCTATGGTTTTCAAGTCATTTAGTAGGCAAGGTAACCTAAGTTGCTTTCTGGGTAAGGGTATTCATATAAATTTGTATTTTTATTAGTCTATGGATATTACATTAGTTTTCGGTTATATTGGCGCCTTGTTGATCGGCGTAGTTTTGGGTTTAGTAGGCGGTGGAGGTTCCATTTTAACAGTACCCGTGTTGGTTTATCTTTTTGGAATTGCTCCAGTTTTGGCCACAGCTTATTCCTTGTTTATCGTTGGACTTTCTGCACTGTTCGGAGCGTTCCAAAACATGAAAAAAGGACTAATCGACTTTAAGACGGCAGCGATATTTTCGGTACCCGCATTCATCGCCGTTTACATGACGCGTAAATACCTGGTTCCCGCAATTCCGGATACTCTTGCAGAAATCGGGAGTTTTTCTTTGACAAAACCTATCGCAATCATGGTCTTCTTTGCCTTGATCATGTTTGCAGCAGCCATTGCGATGATTCGAGATAAATGTGTAGGTGACGATTGCCACGATGAAAACAGAACGGTTGTATACAACTACCCTATGATTATACTTGAGGGTTCTGTGGTTGGTGTATTGACAGGTATCGTGGGTGCCGGCGGCGGATTTTTAATTATACCTGCACTGGTACTATTGGCCAAACTACCGATGAAAAAAGCGGTAGCTACTTCTTTGTTGATTATTGCCATTAAGTCGTTAATCGGTTTTATCGGTGATGTACAAAACCTCGCTATCGATTGGACATTTCTAGGTTTCTTTACTCTGTTGGCTGTGGTGGGAATATTTTTAGGGATTTTCGTCAACAAATGGATACCTGGGGAAAAACTCAAAAAAGCATTTGGATGGTTTGTTTTATTCATGGCCATCTACATACTTTACAAAGAGCTCGCATAGATTTCTCGATCCAACAAAAGTGCTTATTGAGTAAGTGCTATTATTTGTTCCCTTAGGTAGGGGATAAGAATAGCGAATCAACCTATTCAGGGAAAAATAAATTAAGGCAATTATTGTGTGACTGTTAAAATCATTACTATATTTGCCTCCGCTAAGGAGAAATGGCAGAGTGGTCGAATGCGGCAGTCTTGAAAACTGTTGAGGGTCACACCTCCGGGGGTTCGAATCCCTCTTTCTCCGCTCTAGAAAACCCACAACTCGGTTGTGGGTTTTTTTATTTAAAATCGTTGTGCTTGATGAGCGCAAAAAATGACCTAATTTTGCCTCCATGGATGTTTGGATTCAGTATGCCATTTTAATTTCTGTCGGTTTTGTCGTAGGGTTTATCAATACGGTGGCAGGAGGTGCTTCTTTATTGTCCTTACCCATGTTTATCTTTATGGGATTGCCACCTGCTGTGGCCAACGGTACCAATCGGGTAGCTATATTGGCGCAAACGGCTGTTGGGGCGGCTGGATTTAAAAGTAAAGGGGTGGGGAATTTCCCCTTTAATCTTTACTTGGGATTATCCGCTATGATTGGGGCCGTACTTGGGGCGCAAATTTCCGTAGATATAAAAGGGGAAACCTTCAATAAGGTATTGGTGGTGATTATGTTTGTCGTGGTTGGTTTAATGGTTCTTAAACCAAAAGCCAAAAAAGAAGAGTTACTAGAACGATTAACCGGCAAATATCTTTGGCTTTCCATCGTTGCTTTTTTTTTCATCGGAATTTACGGTGGATTTATCAATGCGGGTATAGGTTTTGTCATCATGCTGTTTTTGAATTCCGTCAACAGACTTAGTTTAGTTAAAACGAACGCCACCAAGGTATCGGTGGTATTTTTCTATACCATTGCCGCATTAACTGTTTTTGTTGTGAATGACAAAGTGAATTGGACTATGGGTCTGGTTCACGCCATTGGAAATGCCAGCGGTGCTTGGGTTTCTTCAAGGTATTCAGTCAAAAAAGGCGACGGATATATTCGTGTTTTTTTAATTGTGATGGTCATTGCGATGTCTATAAAATTGTGGTTTACCACGTATGAATAAATTATACCTATGGGACTAATAGAGCAGTTGGAATGGCGGTACGCCACCAAAAAGTTTGATGATCAAAGAAACCTCTCAACAGAAGATTTGGATCTGTTAAAAAAAACATTTGCCTTAACGGCTACTTCCTATGGGCTGCAGCCTTTGAAGTTAGTGGTAGTTACCGATAAAAAGGTACAAGAGCAACTCGTGGCTCATTCTTTTGGCCAAAAACAAGTTGGACAAGCTAGTGCTCTTTTTGTTATTTGCTCCGAGCAATCAATTGATGCTTCATTTGTCGAAAAATATTTTGCCCGGGTAGAAGAGGTCAGGGGCACGCCCGCGGAAGTGCTGGAGCCATTCAAAAAACACCTGATGGAGAATTTTATTACCAAACCAAAAGAACAATTAGCACTTTGGGCCAGCAAACAAGCCTATATAGCGTTGGGTAATTTATTGACCGCTTGCGCGATGCAACAATTGGATTCATGTCCTATGGAAGGGTTTGATCCACAAGGGTATGATTCGGTGCTTGGACTCACAGAGAAGGGCCTTACAGCGACTTTAGTGATGCCAGTAGGGTATAGGGCTGCAGATGACTTTATGGCATCTTTAGCCAAGGTAAGGCGCCCTGTCGCTGAAGTAGTGATTGAGGTAAATTGATCTCAGTATTTTTGATAAGCAATAATTTCTAGACCATAGCCAATCATTCCTACACGTTTTACCTGAGTGGCATTGGAAAGCAATTTTATTTTGTTAATTCCTAAGTCGTGAAGGATTTGAGCGCCTACACCAAAATCTTTGGCGTCCATTTCAATGGGAGGAGCTTGGTATATTTCTTTGCTTTGGTTTTCTTTGACGATTTGCAACCGCGACAACATCCCTAAGTGGTTGATGTCTTGATTGATGAATACTACGGCAGCAGATTCTTCCTGAGCTACCGCTTGAAAAATACGCTCCATGATTTGATTTTGATCTTGGGTCAAAGAACTCAATAAATCATGATGGATCTGAGTAGGGCTAATCTTGGTGAGT
>JBEAQS010000081.1:0-4227 GCA_041163765.1 Bacteroidota bacterium
AACGCCTACATAGATGTTAATGCAAGTAACCTTTTTCAAGCCATCAGAGCTCACATGGGCAATGCGCGACTAGTAAATAACAAAGTGATTTTATTAGCTGATCGAAGATATGCACCTACCACAGGTTCCCCCTACGCTATTTGGGTAGTTGATGGGGCTATTATCGGTGAAGAACTCCCTGCTTTGGACTTTAATATTATCACCAAAGTTCGGGTACTTAAAACCATAATAGAAACAGAACCTTATGGATTTAGAGGCGCCTCTGGGGTAATCGAAATAACTACCTCAAGAGAACACTAATTAACTGTATGAAACCGCAAAACGCTTTAGATGTAGTTCAGTGACCCCAACAAAAAAAGCCACCCGAATGGATGGCTTTGTTACTGTGGGCCCTACTGGGTTCGAACCAGTGACCCCCTGCTTGTAAGGCAGGTGCTCTGAACCAGCTGAGCTAAGAGCCCGAATGCTTTTCCTGACTGGAGAAGCGAGTGCAAATATAAGATAGATTTTGTGATGCCAAAAGAAAAAGCAAAAAATATTACACGACTTCGGCAACCACAAAAGTACTTCCACCCACATAAATCAAATCTTCAGCGTCTGCCTGGCTTTTTGCTGCCTCAAAAGCTTGATTTACAGACCCATAAGCAGATCCATTCAGTCCGTGCATTTGAGCTGTATCCCGAAGTGATGTTGCTGGAAGCGCACGCATCATCTGTGGGGCACAAAAATAATAGTGAGCTGTTTTAGGGAAAAGCGGTAAAACAGCGGATAAATCTTTGTCTTTGACAAACCCAAGCACTAGATGTAGTTGCTTGTGTGGGGTAGACTGGAGCTGCTGCAGCGTTAAAGTCAATCCATCCACATTATGCGCCGTATCCGCAACACATGTAGGATGCGAAGACAGTACCTGCCAACGACCTTGAAAACCAGTTAACTTTTGCACGTGACTCAGTCCAGATCGGATGTGTTTGTCTGTGATTCCCCAGGCCTTGGCTAAATGATGGAGTACGCTCAAAACGCCTTGAATATTTTTTTTTTGGTAGCTGCCCTGAAGATCGCAGAGGTAGTCTGGGTGCTTTTGCTGATCTGCAAACACGATCGGGGCACTAGCCTGTTGGGCACTTGTTAAAAATACATTCTTTACTTCATCTTGAGTCTGAGAGATAACTACCGGAACACCTGACTTGATGATTCCTGCTTTCTCAGCAGCGATCTCAACTAGGGTGTGACCCAAAAGATCCATGTGGTCCCACCCTATGTTGGTAATCAAAGAAATCTCGGGTGTAATAATGTTGGTCGCGTCGAGTCGACCACCTAAACCAACTTCAATAACAGCGATATCCACGTGCTCCTGCGCAAAATAATCCAGAGCCATCCCAACGGTCAATTCAAAAAAGGATAACTGATGGGATTCAATAAATTCTTTGTGTTGCGAAATAAAGTCGACTACAAATGATTGAGGCGCCAAGTCACCATTGATCTTGATGCGCTCTCTAAAATCCTTCAAATGAGGGGAAGTATATAACCCTACTTTATAACCAGCTTCTTGAAGTACTGCGGAAAGCATGTGGCTGCTTGAGCCTTTGCCATTCGTGCCGGCTATGTGAATCGATTTAAACCGTTGTTCTGGATGCCCCAAATGTGCCACCAAGGAACGCACTGGAGCCAACTTTCCAGAATAAGCTGACGCCCCTTTCTGTTGGTACATCGGCAGTCGTGCAAACATCCATTCGGTGGTTTCCTGGTAATTCATGATACTACTGACCTAACCTAAAATCAACCACAACAAAACCTACTTGTTGTTCTGGGGCTTTGGGATCAGCTGCCCAAACGAAACTCATGGCGGTTTTTTGAGCCGGAGCCATCAGACAGGGGTCTGTGTTGGTGGTTCCTTGTGCTCCTGGCTGTGCGGAAAGCACTTTACCTTGTTGATTAACCACAATACGCACCACCACCCTGCCTTGTTGTTCGCAGTTTTGAACTACGGCTGATTTAGCCAATAACTTTCTCCCTGAAAGCCCAAAACCTATTCCATCAACTCCTGCTCCACCCCCATAAAAACTGGGCGCATACGGATCCCCGGTCAAACTGCCCTGTTGACCCTGTCCTTGAGCATTGCCGTTGGACATACTTTGGGTCGCAGCTGTGTTGGATGACGCATTGGCCCCTTGTAACATTCTGTTGAGCACAGCTTGGGTAGCTGCGTCAGGCTTGGGTTCGGGCTTGGGAAGCGTCTTGGATTTTTCCTGGGGCGGAGCGGTACTGGTCTGCTGCTGCGTCGGTTTTTTTTCGGGAGCAGCCGTGATGGGCGCCTCGCTGAGCTCGTCGGCCAACAAGACTTCTTCTCGGTCAGTAACTGCCTGATTGTTTTCGGTGGTTGACTGTTCCACAGCTGTGTTTTCCTCCAATTCTGGTGTGGCAGAAGCCTCAGCAGCCGGATCAGCCAAAGCCACTTCCCCAAAGCGGATAGTTACCCCGCTTTCTATAGGTGGATCCCAATAAGACAACCCAAAGAAAAACAACATCCAAACCAACAATGCCATGAGCAATACGGTTAAGGAAAAGGATTTTCTTTGATGTGGGGTTTGAAGTACAGTCATTACTGGGGTCTTACCGCCAAGATCACTTTGTATTTGTTGCGTTGGGCTAGGTCCATCACATAAACCGCTTCTTTTATGGCGACTGATTCCTCTGCACGCAATAAAATAGTGGGGTCGCTTTGCCCCTCTAGCGCTGCGGCTAGTACAGTCGGCAAAGACTCTTTGGCTACTGCCTCTTGATTCACATAAAACATCAATGATCCATCGATACTTACCGTTACCGACTGGGTATTGGTAGACTGCCCCTTAGCTTTTGGCAACAGTAGGTCAAGTGCGTTGGGCGCATTGGCCGTAAGCATAAAAAAGATCAAGAGCAAGAAAACAATATCCGTCATCGAGGACATGCTAAACTCTGGATTGACCTTATTTCTTCCTTGTAATTTCATGGGGCTCCTTAAGCGGGTTCATTCAAGAGGTCCAAGAAATCAACAGCATGGGCCTGCATTTGGTGTACCACTTTACTGGTAATATTGACTAAATGATTGTAGGCCGTGTAGGCAATAATTCCCACCACCAAACCACCAACAGTGGTTGTCATAGCTGTATATATCCCTGAGGCCAGCATACCCATCTCTGCTTGACCTCCACTGGAGGCCATTTCGTGGAAGGCCAATATCATCCCGACAACAGTCCCCAAAAATCCAAGCATGGGCGCTGCACCTGAAACCGTAGCCAATACGCTTACGTTGCGCTCTAACTTGTACACCTCCAAAGTACCCGCGTTTTCTATAGCCGCATTAATGTCGTCTAAGGGCTTACCAATACGCGAAATTCCTTTCTCAATCAATCGAGCTACTGGTGCATCTGTCTTGGCGCACAAACTCATGGCCGCTTCCACTTTGTGGTTGGAGATGTGGTCTTTGATTTGGTTCATAAAATTATCGTCAATTTTAGAAGCTGCTTTGATCGCAAAATAGCGCTCAAAATACAGGTACAGGGTGACGAATAACAAGACGAATAAAATACCCAATATCACACTACTGGCTGCTCCTCCGTTGAGAATCAGGTCCATAATGGAAAGGCTTTTGGCGACAGGGGTTTCCACCACAGGTGCAGGTACTTCAGTTTGTAGGAACATAGAGATCAATAATTAAGCAGCGTTTAAAAACAAGTCACGCATCAGTATAAACACCAATGCACCAGCCAAGAACCCAATAAGAGCTAGACCAGCAATTTTTTTGAGGTACCAGAAGAAATCGATTTTTTCCATACCCATAGCCACTACGCCCGCAGCTGAACCGATGATCAACATACTTCCGCCCGTACCGGCAGCGTAGGCGATAAAGTGCCACATAGGGTTGTCCAGTCCTTCTGAGAACATCCCAATACTGGCCGCCACTAAAGGCACGTTGTCAATGACCGCTGAACCTACTCCCAAAAGCAGCACCACAATGTCAAGATTAGGGATAGAAGCGTTGAGCGCTTCGGCAAAATGAAAGAGCATACCCAAAGATTCCAGGGCAGCCACCGCCATCAAAATCCCCAAGAAAAATAAGATACTAGGCAACTCAATGCGCGATAACGCTCTGTGCACAGGACTGTGGTGCGAGGTAGTATCGTGAAGCGCTTCATCCACTCCGGTTAAACTAAACTTGGCGGAAGAATAAATCTCGGCAAAAGTAGCCAC
>JBEAQS010000082.1:0-8300 GCA_041163765.1 Bacteroidota bacterium
CCTCTCTTTTAGACAGTCAGTACGCTCAGGTGTACGCACTGTTTACTGACCAACAATACAGAGCAGTTATAGAACAGATCGACGAGGTGCTCGAGCAGTCTTGGTCCCCCGAACAAGTCAGCCCTTGGGTCCTCTTGCGCGCTCAAGCCATGGGAAGAACGAAGGGCAAGGAAGCTTTTTTACAAGAACTGGAGCGCATTGTACGCGATTATCCCAATACCCCAGCCGCCTTGTCCGCATCCGCTTGGTCGGCTGCTGAATCTGGCGAACCCATCTTTGGAGATGCGGAACCTTATGATCATTACAAAGCAGCGGTGCTTTTGCCTAGACTCTCAAAGGGTCAGGACAGCTTGCTGATGGACCGTTTAAACAAGTGGCTGTTGAGTCAGAACCAGGAGACAAGACTGCGGATTTCTCGAGACGCCTACGACCAAAACCGGGATTTTTATGTAGTCCACGGATACCTAGACCCTAAAAAAGCCAACGCACTGATCCAGGAAAAGATTTGGGCGCAAAAGCCGTTGTCTCAGGGGCAATTTTTTGTATTTTTAGCCTCCCACTACCGAAAAATTCAGTTGTATAAGGCGCTGGACGCCTACCAGGAGCAGCGCCCACCTAAAAACCCATAACTCCATGTCCCTATTCAAGACCAAAGTCCCTGTATCTCTGGAAAACAGTGCTCAACCTACCCGAATCGAGAAAAGCACCAGCATGGAAGGCAGTATCGAAGCGCAGGCAGATGTGCGCATTGACGGTTACCTCAAAGGAGACGTGACCACCACCAAAAAGGTGGTGATCGGTAAAACAGGGCGAGTGATCGGGCAGGTGCGTTGTCAAAATGCCGAAATAGAAGGGTATTTAGAAGGGGAGCTAACGGTCGATGATCTCCTCAGTCTTCAGGCCAGCGCTCAACTATACGCACAGATAGCTACAGCTAAGCTGTCTGTGGTTGAAGGAGCTGTTATTCAAGGGAAAATCCTGATGAAGGCCCCCAACACCCTTAAACAAGTCACCGATGAGTCAGCCGCAGAAGCCAGCTAAAAAACCACTGAGCGGATTGAAACAATTCGGACGTTTCTCAGCCATAGGCATTCAGATGGGAGCAACCATTTACTTTATGGTTCAGATCGGCACATGGGCCGACGACTTTTGGTCCTTACCGGGTCGAATCGGGGTGATTGTGGGTACTCTTTTTGGACTGGTCACCTCCATTTGGTTGGTGATAAAAGAAACTAAAAAGATGGATTCTTGAAGGCTTCGTCACATTTTAAGTGGTTGATTCGGTGGTTGCTTTTGATTTTTATCCCTGTTTTTGGGCTACACGGAGCCCTGTTAACAGCGATGGACAAGTCGAGTTTTTGGACACCCCTGGCTTGGTGTTACGTCGCACATATTCTTTTGACTGTCGGAATTGGACAGGGCATATTGTGGGGCCATAAAAAAGCACCTGATTTGATTGGATTCATGTTTATGGGGGGTAGTTTGTTCAAGTTTGCCGCTTATTTTACCGTTTTTAAGCCGTTTATTTTAACGGGTCTTAGCGACCGCGGGTTATCGTTTTTTCTTTTTGGAATTCCCTACGCCGTTGCCCTGTGCCTAGAAACGATCTTTGTGGCGCGGATTCTGGGAATAAATAAACGCTAATCTGTTGTGCGTCAAATCATTTAATTGACCCTAGCCACTTCAACGAACCACCGGCAAATAATTTTGTGTTCTTTTTTTAGTTTTCATTAAATAGCCTACCTTTGCAGCGATTTTTGAAGACTGAACCGAACCGATGAAGTACCAACGGATTATTTTCAAAGTGGCCCTAGCCTTGACCCTGATGGGTTCCTTGGGGGTTGCTGCGGCTGAAAGCCCAAAGGAAGCCCACGCTGAAGGGACTGACCTAAAGACTGAAATCAAGGAGTATATCCAACACCACCTTCAGGATTCTTACGACTTTTCTCTATACTCGTACACAGACGAACAGGGAAACCACGTTTATGTGGGCGCCCCCCTACCGGTGATTTTGTGGGATAATGGAATCCAGCTTTTTTCTTCGGGAGCATTACACCACGGAGAGTCAGTAGCGGAGTCAAACGGAAATTACTACGCTCTTGCCCACGGCAAAATCTACAAAACGGATGCGCAAGGGACGCTGAACTACGACGAAAATCACCACATAACCAACGCCAAACCACTCGATTTTTCGATCACCAAGAGTGTAGTAGCTATGTTTTTTGTGGGCGCATTGATGTTCTTCTTGTTTCGCAGCCTAGCCAAATCATACGCCGCCAACGGAGGTGTTCCCACCGGATTTGCCCGCTTGTTTGAGCCTATTGTTTTGTACATACGCGACGACATCGCGATTCCCAACATCGGACACAAACACTACAAAAAATACATGAGCTACCTGCTCACCATATTCTTCTTTGTCTGGTTTTTAAATCTTTTGGGGTTAACACCTCTTGGGGTGAATGTGACAGGTAACATCGCGGTGACTTTTGGTTTGTCGTTGCTCACCTTTTTGGTGACCAACCTCACGGCCAACAGGAACTACTGGGGCCACATATTTTGGATGCCAGGCGTGCCTTTACCGATGAAGATCCTTTTGGCGCCTATTGAATTGCTTGGGGTAGTCATCAAGCCCTTTTCGCTGATGATCCGTCTCTGGGCCAATATGTCCGCCGGTCACATCGTATTGATGAGTTTGATCGGATTGATGTTTATCTTTCACAACTGGATCGGAAGCTCTTTGAGTTTCGTGCTTTCTTTTGTGTTGTCTATATTAGAATTGCTCGTAGCTGCGCTACAAGCGTATATTTTTACCATGTTGTCTTCTCTGTATTTTGGCTTTGCCAACGAGGAGGCACACCACTAATGAATTGTTTAACTTTTAATTAATATTTATGGAAATCCCAACAATTGTAGGTGCAGGTTTGATCGTTATCGGAGCTAGTCTTGGTATTGGTCGCATCGGAGGACAAGCTATGGACGCCATCGCTCGTCAACCAGAAGCCTCAGGAAAAATTCAAACAGCGATGTTGATTGCAGCAGCGCTTATTGAAGGTATCGGTTTCGCTGCGTTATTCGCTGCTTAATCATCCCATGAATCAGCAGTGGAGGACGGTTGGTCCTCCCCTGTTGTTTCTTATGTTTTAAACCTAAACGATCCATGGAAAAATTAATTGAAGAATTCTCATTTGGGCTGTTCTTTTGGCAAACCCTCATTTTTGTAGGGCTGGTTTTGCTTTTGGGCAAATTTGCCTGGAAACCCATCCTAAACGCGGTCAACGAACGCGAACAAGGAATCAAAGACGCCCTAGACGCTGCCGCCAAGGCTCAAGAAGACATGGCTCAGCTCAATGCGTCTAATGAAAAATTGCTGCAACAAGCGCGTCAAGAGCGCGAGCAAATGCTTTTGGAAGCCCGTCAATTCAAAGATAAGTTGATGGCTGAAGCCAAAGAGCAAGCGCAAGCAGAGGGAGAAAAACTACTCGCTCAAGCTCAGGCGGTGATTGAAGGCGAAAAGAAAGCGGCAGTGGAAGATCTGAAAAAACAAGTAGCCTCATACGCGATTGAAATCGCAGAGAAGTTGCTAAAATCAGAATTGTCCGCTCAAGCAAAACAAGATCAGTTGGTAGAAAACTTGGTCAAAGAAATTAAAATCAACTAAGCGATGAAGCATTCCCAAGCGGCCGAACGCTATGCAAAAGCAGCCTTAGCACTTGCCTACGAGCAAGGAGCGGGAGCTGTGTTTGCTCAGCAAGTCAATGACCTCTTGGCTACCCTAAACGGGAGCGAAGCGCTGGTAGCGTATTTGCACAACCCGACAGTGGAGCAAGCCACCAAGCAACAAGCCGTAGCGGCTGTTGCCCCACAAAGTCATCAAATCATGCAAGGCTTGTGGAGCGCATTGGCCCAGAACAAGCGCATGGACTTACTCGCTGAGGTGTTGACTGCTTACGAGCGCTTGGATGCTGAAAAAAATAAGATAGCTCAAGCTACTGTGGTTTCCGCGGCACCCTTGACGGATGCGGTGGTCAATACGCTAAAAGACAAACTGGCTCAGGCGGTTCAAAAAACCATAGCCCTGGACACCCAAGTAGACACCAGCTTGATCGGAGGATTTATCGTCAAGGTCGACGACCTGGCGTACGATGCCTCTGTGGCCCACCAATTGAGCCAACTCAAAGAAAAACTAACCCAAGTCAATAATCGATAACGAGGCGTTGCCTCAAGGACACCAAACAATGGCAGGAGTAAAAGCAGCTGAAGTTTCAGCAATTTTAAAACAGCAAATCGAAGGATTTACAGGCGCCGCATCCATGGATGAGGTGGGAACAGTACTTCAGGTCGGAGACGGGATTGCCCGTGTTTATGGCCTTTCCAACGTGCAATACGGCGAATTGGTCAGCTTCGAAGGAGGCGTACAAGGGATTGTATTGAACCTGGAAGCAGATCACGTAGGGGTGGTTCTTTTGAGCCCTTCACGCGATATCGTGGAAGGATCTAGTGTAAAACGCACGGAGCGCATTGCCTCTATCAAAGTAGGTGAGGGTATTGTAGGTCGTGTGGTGGACACTTTGGGACAGCCTATCGACGGCAAAGGTCCTTTGGCCGGTCAGTTGTATGAAATGCCGTTGGAGCGCAAAGCGCCTGGGGTTATTTTCCGTCAACCGGTTAACGAGCCATTGCAGACAGGTATCAAGGCGATTGACGCGATGATTCCTGTAGGTCGTGGACAACGTGAATTGGTGATCGGTGACCGTCAAACCGGTAAAACTACCGTGTGTATCGACACCATCTTGAACCAAAAAGAGTTTTTTGACGCAGGTCAACCGGTATATTGCATCTATGTAGCCATCGGACAGAAAGCGTCAACGGTAGCGGCTATTGCCAAAACCCTAGAAGATCGCGGAGCTATGGCCTACACCACCATCGTAGCCGCCAACGCTTCTGACCCAGCCCCGATGCAGGTATACGCCCCATTTGCCGGAGCAGCTATCGGCGAATACTTCCGCGATTCAGGCCGTCCTGCATTGATTATTTACGATGATTTATCCAAACAAGCGGTGGCCTACCGCGAGGTGTCTCTATTGCTTAGAAGACCACCAGGACGCGAGGCATACCCTGGAGACGTGTTCTATCTGCACTCTCGTTTGCTAGAGCGTTCTGCTAAAGTAATCGCTGACGATGCGATTGCTGCTCGCATGAATGATTTACCCGAATCTTTGAAGCCTATCGTTAAAGGAGGCGGATCATTGACCGCGCTTCCGATTATCGAAACCCAAGCGGGTGACGTTTCTGCTTATATCCCCACCAACGTGATTTCGATCACCGACGGACAGATCTTCTTGGAGCAAGACTTGTTTAACCAAGGGGTGCGTCCAGCGATCAACGTAGGTATTTCTGTATCTCGTGTTGGGGGATCTGCACAGATCAAATCCATGAAGAAAGTAGCGGGTACCTTGAAATTGGATCAGGCCCAGTTCCGCGAATTGGAGGCATTTGCCAAGTTTGGATCAGACCTAGACGCAGCTACCTTGAACGTGATTGAGAAAGGTCGCCGCAATGTGGAGATCCTAAAGCAAGCTCAAAACGATCCATTTACCGTGGAAGAACAAGTAGCGATCATCTATTTGGGATCTAAAAACTTGTTGCGCCAAGTGCCTGTGGAGAAGGTAAAAGAATTTGAGCGCAATTTCTTGGATTTAATGCGCGCCAAACACCAACCTACCTTGGCTGCATTGAAAGCAGGACAATTGACCGATGAAGTGACCGATACGTTGGCACAAGTGTGCGCTGAGGTAGCGGCTGCCTATAAAAACTAAGTGACAGTGGGCCGGCGCAGCCGGCCCACTAAAACCCCTCTGTATGGCCAACTTAAAAGAAATACGCAACAGAATCGCCTCCGTATCTTCGACGATGCAGATCACCAGCGCCATGAAAATGGTGTCTGCTGCCAAGCTCAAGAAGGCTCAAGACGCGATTACTGCCATGCGTCCTTACTCGGAGAAACTCACGGCGCTGCTCGCCGCTCTAAACGAGAGCATAGAAACCAGCGACGTGCGTCAATACGCTGAAGAACGCCCTGTAGAAAAGGTGCTTTTGGTCGCCATCACCTCCAATAGAGGTTTGTGTGGCGCGTTCAACACCAACGTGGTGAAACAGACTCTGGCTTTGGCGGAACAAACCTATGCGGGCAAACAAGTCCACGTAGCCGCCATCGGCAAAAAAGCACAAGACGTGCTTTCTAAACGACTACCCGTGGTCGCCAACCACAGCAAGATTTTTGATCAATTGGATTTTGAAGGAGTTTCTGTCATCGCTCAAGATTTGATGGACCTTTATGCCGACGGTGCCTATGACCGCATTGTATTGATCTACAACCAGTTTAAAAACGCAGCTACCCAGATCGTTCAAACTGAACAATTCTTGCCCTTGGCTCCTGTGGCCCAAAGCGTATCCGGATCTGCGGATTATATTTTTGAGCCCAACAAAGAAGAGATTGTTAACTTTTTGGTGCCCAAAGCATTGAAGACCCAACTCTACAAGGGGATTAGGGATTCATTTGCCAGTGAGCATGGAGCGCGTATGACCGCCATGCACAAAGCCACCGACAACGCAACAGCTTTGAGAAATCAATTGAAACTCACCTACAACAAGGCGCGTCAGGCGGCGATTACCAATGAAATTTTGGAGATTGTCGGTGGGGCAGAGGCCTTGAACGGCTAGTTTTGCTGCAAAAACTGTTTAAACAGACATTCATCTACGGACTAGCCACTGTGCTGCCCCGGATGTTGTCGTTTTTGCTGCTTCCTCTCTACACCTTATTGCTCAAAACGGCTGATTTCGGTTCCGTGACCGTTTTGTTCTCCCTGTTTGCGGTATTCAATGTGGTACTCGCTTACGGGATGGAAACCTCATTTTTCCGTTTTTTTCAAGAAAAAGAACACGAACAAGCCGTCGTTTCTACGGCGTTGATTTCTTTGGTGGCTACCACCCTGTTGTTTTTAGGCTTAGGGCTGTGGACAGCTCCTTTGATCGGAAATCTGCTCTCGGTGAGTACCCGACTGGTCCATTATTCCTTGGGGATATTGGCCCTAGACGCCTTAGTGGTGATCCCTTTTGCGTGGATGCGCGCGCGTCAATTGCCTGGAAGGTACGCACTGGTCAAAATGATCAATGTGGCGGTTAACTTCGCGGCCAATGTCCTCTTACTTTACTTCGTGCCCCGTTGGGCGGCTGAATCACCCGAGTCGGTATCCGCTTTTTGGCACCAACCCGGCCATGAGGTAGAGCACGTATTTTTGGCCAACCTTTGGGCCAGCGCCGTGACCCTGCTTTTGCTTTTTGGCTCGTACACCAACATCCGCTGGCAGTTTGATTGGACTATTTGGAAAAGAATGATGCGCTACAGCACCCCGGTGATGATTGCAGGGCTTGCTTTTGTGATCAATGAGGTGTTTGACAAAATCTTGCTTTCCTGGTTGTTGCCCGATGACGTGGCGGCTAGCGAGTTGGGACAGTACGCCGCCTGTTATAAGCTCTCTGTGTTTATGACCCTGTACGCTACAGCCTTTAGGCTCGGCATTGAGCCCTTCTTTTTCAGTCAAATCAAAGCCAAAAATCCGCAAAACGCCTACGCCGTGGTCACCTATTATTTTGTGTTGGTCGGTTCTGTGCTGCTGTTGGGCGTCATGGTCTGGGCCCATCCGCTCAAAGAGTTGTTGATCAGAAACAGCGATTATTGGCCTGCGATGAAGGTGGTGCCTCTGATTCTGATCGGCAGCTTTTGCTTGGGTATATACCACAACCTATCCGTATGGTATAAGGTGACTGACCGCACGGGGGTTGGGGCATTAATTTCAGTGATCGCCGCGATCATCACGGTAGTGCTTAACTTTATGTTGATCCCCTCCTTGGGCTATATGGCTTCGGCGATCGCCACCCTGGCGGCCTATGCCACGATGATGCTTTTGTCTTATTTCTGGGGAAGAAAAGCCTACTTTATTCCCTACGATCTGCGCGGTATATCGGCCTATTTTTTTGGATCCATCACCCTATCACTCTTGATTTTTTATGTGTTGGACGGGATTCCGTACTTGGGGTATGTGCTGTTTTTCGCGTATCTTGCTGCTGTTTTTTTGATCGAATACCGCAAAGCAAAAACCACACCCATCCATGGAGATCAAACTGGTCAATAAGTCTCACCACCCTTTGCCACAATACGAAACCCAGGCGTCAGCCGGGGTGGATTTACGGGCCTATGTGCCTAACCCCATCGTGCTTAAACCTATGGAGCGCGCTTTAAT
>JBEAQS010000083.1:0-9414 GCA_041163765.1 Bacteroidota bacterium
GACCACCGTACCAATAAGTTACTTTTCTGTTGGTCTTTAAGGTCTTGAACAAATGGTACAAATGCGACCTCATCGGAGCCATTCCTGCGCCACCACCAACATACAACATTTCTGAATCAGATTCATTGATGAAAAATTCACCATAAGGACCTGAGATAACCACTGGGTCGCCTGCTTTAAGACTGAAAATGTAGGATGAAGCAATACCTGGGTTGACGTCCATCCAACCGTTTTTAGCGCGATCCCATGGTGGAGTAGCAATACGCACGTTAAGCATTACCTCACGTCCTTCAGCAGGGTAAGAAGCCATAGAATACGCTCGTACCACTGGCTCAGGGTTCTTCATCACCAAAGGCCATAAGTTAAACTTGTCCCACTCGGCTTTAAACTTGTCCGGAGTCTCGTGTTCTTCCGGGTGAGCCGTGATGTCGATATCGGCATACTTAACTTCACAAGCAGGAATTTCAATTTGGATGTATCCGCCCGCTTTGTAGTCCATATCCTCAGGGATTTCGACGACAAATTCTTTGATAAAGGAAGCTACGTTGTAGTTGCGCACTACTTTTCCTTCCCATTTCTTAATACCAAACACCTCTTCAGGTATGGTGATATCCATATCTTGCTTTACTTTAACTTGGCAAGCAAGACGGGCCCCTTCATTGAGTTCTCTTTTAGAAAAATGTGGGATTTCAGTGGGTAATGCTTCGCCACCTCCACTGTGCACATGACATTCACACTGAATACATGTTCCCCCTCCTCCACAAGCTGAAGGCAAGAAAATTTTGCTGTTTCCCAATGTAGACAACAGTGAACCTCCAGAGGAAACTTCAATTTTTTTAGATCCATTGATGGTAATGGTCACCGGACCAGAAGGAGATAATTTCTCCTTGGTAAACAACAACAAAGCCACCAACAGTAACAGCAGCACCAAGAAAGCGACTACAGTGATGGTTACAGTTCCAAAAGTACTTACAGCTAACAACATAGGAATTAGTTTTCAGGGTTGTTTTGATAAGCCATAGGTGCAGGAGCTGCCTCCAAGGCTGGTGATTCAATAACACTGTCGACAACAACAGAGTCTATAACCTGAGGAGCTACTGGGGCATCTACAGGGGTGGTTTGTGCTACTGGAGCTTCATCGCCACCGGTCAACATACCACCAAAGCTTAAAAAGCCGATAGCCATCAAACCAGTTAGGATAAAGGTTATTCCCAATCCTCTAAGTGGCGCGGGAATATTTGAATAGCGTATCTTCTCGCGAATGGCTGCAATAGCTAAAATAGCTAGAAACCAGCCAATTCCAGAGCTGATACCATAGTTAAAGGCCAGTGCAAGACTGGGAATTTCTCTGGACTGCATAAATAGAGAACCACCCAAAATGGCGCAGTTTACCGCAATCAAAGGCAAGAAAATACCTAATGAATTATACAGCGAAGGAGAGAATTTTTCCACGACAATCTCTACCAATTGAACCATGGTAGCAATAGTAGCGATAAACAAGATAAAGGATAAAAATCCTAGATCGTAGTCGGCATATTCAGGACCTAACCAAACCAAGGCACCAGAGCGCAAAAGATAATAGTCGAGCAACCAGTTTAGCGGAACAGTGACCGCCATAACAAAAATAACTGCTGCACCAAGTCCTACAGCGGTGCTTACTTTCTTAGAAACGGCCAAATAGGAGCACATACCCAAGAAGGTGGCAAACACCATGTTGTCAATAAAGATTGACTTAAAAAATAATTCTACGTGTTCTAACATGACAACTTGCTATTAGTGTTCGATCAATTTTGGATTTCTAGATCGTTGTACCCAAATAATGATACCTACGATAATCAAGGCCATAGGAGATAACAGCATAAAACCGTTGTTCTCATAACCGATGGCATAGAGCCCAGTTTTTGCAATAGGATCTCCCAAAACGGGGAAACCTAAAAGCGTACCCGATCCAAGGAGTTCTCTAAAAAACCCAATGATCACCAAAATAAGGGCGTAACCAGCGGCATTTCCAATACCATCTAGAAAGGCGCGTTTTGGTCCATTGGCCAGTGCAAATGCTTCAAAACGGCCCATGATAATACAATTGGTGATGATCAAGCCAACAAAAACCGATAGGGTTTTGCTCAACTCGTAGGCAAACGCTTTAAGCGCTTGGTCAACAACAATAACCAAAGCAGCGACAACCACCAATTGGACGATAATTCTGATTTTTGACGGGATGATGTTGCGCATCAATGAGATAACTACGTTACCCATAGCCAAAACAAACATCACAGAAAGACCCATCACGATGGAGGCCTTAAGTTCAGCAGTAATAGCCAAAGCAGAGCATATACCCAACACCTGAATAGTGATCGGGTTGTTGTCGGCTAATGGATCTTTAAGTAAGGCTGCGTCTTTTTTATTGAGTAGTGCCATAATTACTGTGCAGATAAGCTGTTAAAAAATGATTCGTATTTTTTGAGAGAAGTACTCAGCATAGCACTCAAACCGTTTCCAGTAATGGTAGCACCGGCCAAAGCATCTACTTCATTGTCGTATTTATCTTCGTTCACTGGATCGTTATTTCCTTTGGCTACCTTCACTCCGACAATAGCGCCGTTGTTCTCGATAGACTCTCCGATAAAATCATCCATAAAATAACGCATCTTGATGTTGGCGCCTAATCCTGGAGTTTCTCCTTTGTGATCAAAGTAGGCACCTTGAATCACTTTTTGGTCATCCACAGACACAAAGCCCCAAATAGCATCCCAAAGCCCTTTTCCGCGCATGGGAACTATATAGAACTTCTTTCCATCCTTCTCCCCCACAAACAGAGGTAGGCGTGGGTTTTCTGAAGCTTCTTCGCGTTTCAAATCAATTAAGTACGCCTCTGGATCCTCCGTCATCTGACCGTTTTGAATCACGTATTGCTTGGTGATGTATGTTTCAAACTGAGTCTGTACTTCGGAAGTAGGAATAAAAACGACATTGCTTTCATCGTTGTTGTTCACCCCCATGGCGTACAAAATGTTTTGCATTTTCTCGAATCGCTCATTGGTGTTGATTTGCTCTTTCAGTGTAGAAGAAACAAAGGCAAGCAATGAACCTACGATCACCACCATAACCACAGCAAAGGCGATGGTGTAACTGTTTTTTTCTGTATTTATAGCCATTAGTGAGCGGTTTGAATGTTGGGTAAAGATGTAGCGCGTTTTTTTCTTCGGGCCACATTGGCGCGTACTACATAGTGATCAATGGTTGGGGCAAATACGTTCATCAACAAAATGGCCAAAAATACTCCCTCTGGATAAGCTGGGTTAAATACACGGATCAATACGGAAATAAATCCGATGAAGAAACCGTAGTACCACTTACCTAATTCAGTTTGAGCACCCGTTACAGGGTCTGTAGCCATAAAAACAATACCGAAGGCCAATCCACCTACGATCAAATGCTGCCAAAATGGGAAGCTCATTAAATCGTAAAACTTGCTGGTCTCCGTAATCCATCCTGCTTGAACCACAGAATTGAAGATCAATCCCATCACCAAAGCACCAATAACTGCGCTGACCATAATGCGCCAGCTAGCAATTTTAGAGTAAATCAAAAATAACCCCCCTAGAAGGATGAGGAATGTGGAAGTTTCACCCACTGAGCCTGGAATAAAACCAAAGAACATATCCGATACCGAATAGGTGTACTCCCCTGCTTTCCCTTGAGCTAAATAACCCAAAATAGTCTCTCCAGAAATAGCATCTGCAGTTCCAGCGCGTTCAACAGCTTGATGTACCCATACCTTATCTCCCGACATCCAAGTAGGGTAGGCAAAAAACAAGAAAGCGCGGATGGTTAGGGCTGGGTTGAGGATGTTCATCCCCGTACCACCAAATACTTCTTTTCCGATCACCACACCAAAAGCAACAGCAATCGCCAGCATCCAAAGAGGTGTATCTACAGGAACAATCAAGGGAACAAGTATCCCGGTAACCAAATAGCCTTCTTCAACTTCATGGCCTTTTAACACGGCAAATAAGAACTCGATTCCTAACCCGACCCCATAGGAGACAATCAATAGAGGAAGAATGGTTGTTAGTCCCACGACCAAATTGTCAAAGGTCAAAAAGTGCTCCCACAAGTTGAACTCAGCAGGAAAACCATTTATGGCCGAGAAATGCTGGTATCCAGCGTTAAAGAAAGAAAACAGCATCACAGGAATCAAGGACAGGATGACCGTGTTCATCGTTCTTTTCAAGTCATCTGCTCCACGAACGTGAGCTCCTGAGTGGGTTGTTTCATTGGGCGTGTAAAGAAAAGTATGGATTGCATTAAACGCTGGCGCCATTTTGGTGCCTTGAAACTTGAGTTTAGTCTCGTGTAATTTATCTTTTAAGCTCATCTTTATCCGATTTCTTGTTGTAATAAATCCAATCCTTCTCTGATAATTTGTTGGTGTGGCTGCTTGGAAATACACACAAATTCTGTGAGTGAAAAATCCTCAGGAGCCACTTCATAAAGACCTAAAGCCTCCATTTCATCCAGGTCCTTAATCATACAAGCTTTGAGCAGTTGCATGGGGTAAATATCCAAAGGAAATACCTGCTCATAATGGCCAGTGACCACAAAAGCGCGGTGCTCACCGTTGGTATTGGTGGTTAGGTTGTACTTCTTTTTAGGGAACAACCAAGAAAAGGTCAAGGCTCGCGTGATGGATACTTTTTCCGTTACCGGTTTATTCCACCCAAAAAACTCATAATCATCACCCTCAGGAATCGCTGTCACCGTGGTGTTGTAGAACCCTAAATAACCCTCTTTATTCGATTTTTTGCCGGTGAGCACATTTCCATTGATGACACGTGCACCGGTTTTTAAACCGAATTGTTTTAAGGCTTCAAACAATGATGCGCCTTGTTTTAAAGAGATGTATTGATTTTTTTCAAAACTAGCACCCGCAAAAGCCACTGTTCTTGTGGAATCATAAATTCCTTGAGCAATCACTTTGCCGATAATCGCCAAATCAGCTGCTTGAATGGTCCAAACCACCTCACCCTTGTTCACCGGATCAACCCGGTTAATTAAAGTACCTACTAGACCTGCGGGATGCACACCGGAAACCCGATGCAACTGGCAGTCTTTAAGTCCTGAAAAAACAGCACTACCTTCTGCAGGCACGGATACGTGAACTACCGGAGCTAACTTTGACAGCGCAGTGACGGCAGTCTGTACCTCAGCCACTTGATCCTTAAGGATAAAATCCAATTCAGCGGCCAATGGAGCTGTATCCAAACCAGCAATAAAAATCGCTTTGGGAGTTGTTTGAACACCTGCAATCACATCATAGGGTCTTTGCTTGATCAAAGGCCAGCATCCTGCTGTCAAAAGAAGTGACTTGATGTGATCCGCTTGAGCAACAGACAGATCTAAAACAGCGTGTTTTACCTGTTTTTGTTCCGAATCAGCCAAAATGTCAACAGACAATATACGCCTGCGCTCTCCCCGGTGGATTTCTTGCACCAAACCGCTCACTGGAGCAACAACAACTACTTCTGGTTGGTCTTTGTCGCAAAACAAAGGCTCTCCAGACTGTACTGTTTCTCCAGTCTTTTTAAGCATTTTTGGGGTCAATCCATGAAAGTCCTCTAGTTGAATTCGGTAGTTTTTAGGGGGAGTAGCTGGAGCGATCTCGCGGACTGCCGCGCCGACCAACTGGATGTCCAACCCCTTTTTAATGTGGATGTCTTGAGACATAATCCTTGAAACTAGGTGGTTAAAATTTGGGCACAAAAATAAGGCAGATAGCTTTGTTTTCATAATAAATAATTGAATTATTTTCAGAGAAATTCAAGGGGTCTGTTTTTGGTAAAATTTGTATTTTTATAGAATGCTTATTCCACGCAACAATTCCATTGTTTTATTTTGTTTTTTGTTGGTTATTTTCTCCTCCAAAGCGCAAAAAATCGGAGAAATCGCTACTCCTGAACACATCAAAACCATTGAGTTTTGGGATAGCCAGTTCAGAAACTTCCCCGTGATTTTTCCTCAAGAGCGCGCAGTGCTGGAATTCGATGATTTATCTGCCGTCGAAAAAGATTATTACTACGAGATTACCCACCATAACGCCGATTGGGAAACCTCTAGATTGCTAAAAACAGAATACCTACAGGGAAATGATCGATTGCGCATCACCCAATACACCAATAGTTCAGGTACGTATACACCCTACAATCATTTTCGATTAGCCCTACCCAATGAGCAAACTCAATTTAAACACAGTGGCAATTACTTAATCACTGTGTATGAAGGATCTGGTAAAGCTGTTTTCTCCAGGAGATTTGCCGTCATTGACCCACAAACTACCGCGCAGATATCGATTAAACGAAGTCGGGATATGTCACAGATCAATTCCCATCAATGGATTCAGTTCGCGATAGCCAGCGTAGGTATGTCCGTGCAAAACCCCAACAACCAAATAAAACCTGTGCTCTTGCAAAACGACCGGTGGGATCGATCTATTTCAGGGTTAAAACCACAGTACTCCAATGGAAAGCAATGGATCTACCGCTATGGTTCATCTTCGGGATTTCCAGGAGGAAACGAATTTAGGTATTTTGACACGGCTCAACTTAGAGCCAGCAATAGCGCTGTGCAAAGAATTGAACTCACAGATATTTATCACCACTACCTGTTTGCTGATATTCCCAGAAACAACAAGCCTTACACCTTATTTCCTGACTTAAATGGACGATTTGCCGTGCGCAGTCAAGGGACAGATACGCCTGAACGCGAAGCCGATTATACCTGGGTGCATTTTTCGCTTGAGGCGCCGGATAATCAATCCGGCGAGAGAATTTATTTAATCGGTGGATTCAATCAATTTCAGACCAGACCTGAGTATGAACTTTCCTTTAACCCAGGTAGCCAACGCTTTGAAGGGGCGTTTTTGTTCAAGCAGGGATTTTATAATTATGGATATGCCCTGGTAGATGCCCTGGGCAAAAAAAGCGAAGAGGCCGTTGACGGGAGTTTTCACCTCACGGAGAATCAATATACCCTGTTGGTGTATTTCAGACCACTTGGTGCGGTTGCCGATCAGCTTGTTGGAATCAGTGCTGTTCAAGGAACCGCTATTGACCCCTAAGTGAGGTGGCTCAAACGATAAACGATGGAATAAACTATATTTGCTTCTTTAAAATAACGATTATGTCAAACGCGTATTTCAACATCCCAACACCCATCAACGAACCTGTGCTCAACTATGCCCCTGGATCCCCAGAACGCGCAGCAGTCGCCGCTCAATACAAAAAATATTTTGAGGGTCACGCTGATATACCCATGTATATCGGAGGAGCTGAAGTGAGAACAGACCATACGCGAAACATCACACCTCCTCATGATCACCAACACGTAGTTGGTCACTACCACTTGGCCGACGAGGCTATTGTTGAACAAGCTATTTCGAACGCCTTGGCCTCCAGAAAAGCATGGGCGGATACACCTTGGGAACACAGAGCCGCTGTGTTTTTAAAAGCAGCTGATCTACTTGCTGGTCCCTACCGAGCTAAGATTAACGCGTCTACGATGATCGCTCAATCAAAAACAGTTCACCAAGCGGAAATAGATGCCGCTTGTGAGTTTATTGACTTTTTGAGATTCAACGCTTATTTCATGACCCAAATATACCGGGATCAACCAGTATCTAGCCCTGGAATATGGAACCGAGTTGAGTACCGACCGCTAGAGGGTTTTGTCTATGCCATTACCCCGTTTAACTTTACGGCTATCGCAGGAAACCTACCTGCTAGTGCGGCTTTGATGGGAAATGTAGTGCTTTGGAAGCCCTCTGACCACCAAATATTTTCTGCTCAAGTCATTAATGAAGTATTTCGCAAAGCTGGCTTACCTGAAGGCGTGATCAATGTAGTGTATGGCGATGCAGCCATGGTGACCAAAAAAGTATTGGAGCACCCAGATTTTGCCGGATTGCACTTTACCGGGTCTACCCAGGTATTTAAATCTCTTTGGAAACAGATCGGCAACAACATAGAAAAATACAAAACGTATCCCCGCATCGTTGGAGAAACCGGAGGTAAGGACTTTATCCTTGCACACCCTACTGCGCCCCCAAAACAAGTTGCCACCGCCATTGTCCGCGGTGCTTTTGAGCTTCAAGGACAAAAATGTTCTGCGGCCTCTAGGGTATATTTGCCGGAGTCCACCTCAGAAGAAATACTCGACTTGGTCAAACAAGATTTAGCCAGTATAAAAGCCCCTGGTAGTCCAGAGGACATGGGCTGTTTCGTTACTGCGGTCATTCATGAAGGTGCATTCGACAAATTGGCTGCGGTCATTGATTCCGCCAAAAATGATCCCGAAATAGAGGTAGTTGCTGGTGGTGGATACGACAAATCGAAAGGGTATTTTATTCACCCCACTGTATTGGTGACCAAAAATCCAAAACACACCCACATGGAGAGTGAGTACTTTGGCCCCATTGTCACGGTATATATTTATCCAGATCACCAATGGGAAGACACCCTTACCCTGGTAGACCAAACATCCCAATACGCACTTACGGGAGCTGTGTTAGCTGAAGATAGATACGCCTTAGTACAAGCGACCAAAGCCTTGGAAAATTGCGCTGGAAACTTTTATATCAACGATAAACCTACGGGTGCTGTAGTCGGCCAACAACCATTTGGCGGAGCGCGAGGCTCGGGTACGAATGACAAGGCAGGTTCTGCTCAAAATTTATTGCGTTGGGTTTCTCCGCGATTGATCAAGGAAACACTTATCGCACCTGAGGATTACCGCTATCCGTTTTTAGGGTAGGTATTACACCTTGTATTTTTGTGGCAAATACACCAATTTTTTAGTATCAAAAAATGGGTCAGTAAACCATTGATTTAACGGATATATCTCTACCGTTTTGTAGCCCGACAATTCTTCGGCTAAATCCCCCCCCTTGAGGTAGAGAATACCGTTTTTTATCGTGTGTTTGCTGACCTTATCTACTTTTCCTTTAACCCAATGAGTAAAAGTAGGCATGGCGGCCACTGCCCTACTGACCAAAAAGTCAAAAGTTCCCTTCACTTCCTCAACACGGCAATTTTTCGTAGTCACATTGGTGAGTCCAAGACCTTGGACTACCTCGTCGACCACTTTAATTTTTTTTCCAATGGCATCAACTAGGGTGAACTGTACCTCGGGAAAAAGTATGGCCAAGGGAATTCCCGGAAAGCCTCCCCCAGTGCCGACATCCATCACACGAGCACCCGGCAAAAACTGTATGAATTTTGCTATGGCCAAACTGTGTAGCACATGCCTGAGATACAACTCATCGATGTCTTTTCGAGAAACTACGTTGATCTTCAAATTCCAGTCTTGATACAAGAGGGCTAATTGCTCAAACTGTGTTTTCTGTTGCTCTGTTAGGTC
>JBEAQS010000084.1:0-4169 GCA_041163765.1 Bacteroidota bacterium
GAACACTGCCCCGGTACCTCAAGCGTGTTGGTCGTCGAACGCACCAAAAACAAAGTAACCATGAAACCAGGGCGGGATCAGTGGTTAGCTCCACTGCTGGAAGGGGCTGAAATTCACTGCACTCCAGAATGGATGGACGCTGAAGACCCCCTGTTTATTTTATACACCTCAGGATCGACAGGTAAACCCAAAGGCATGCTGCACACCACGGCAGGATACATGGTGTATACGGCTTACACCTTTAAAAATGTATTTCAACATCAAAGCGAGGACGTATATTGGTGTACCGCAGATATCGGCTGGATCACAGGTCACTCATACATCGTTTATGGCCCATTGGCCAATGGAGCCACCACCGTACTCTTCGAAGGCATTCCCTCCTACCCAGATTTTTCTAGATTTTGGGATGTGATCGACAAACACAAAATCACCCAGTTGTATACGGCACCCACCGCCATTCGCGCCCTAGCCAAAGAGCGGTTGGATTATGTCACTTCCCACGACTTATCGAGCTTGCGGATTTTAGGAACCGTAGGCGAACCGATCAACGAGGAGGCTTGGCACTGGTACAACGACCACATTGGCAACAAGAAGTGTCCCATCGTTGACACCTGGTGGCAGACAGAAACCGGAGGAATACTCATTTCTCCATTACCGATGATTACACCGACCAAACCCACTTATGCCACATTGCCTTTGCCGGGAATACAGCCGGTTTTGGTGGATGAAAACGGTCTTGAAATCACGGAAAACCAGGTGGATGGTCGCCTGTGTGTCGCGTTTCCTTGGCCATCGATAGCGCGCTCTATCTGGGGTGACCACCAAAGATTTAAAGAGACTTATTTCACCGCCTTTCCCGGTAAATACTTTACAGGAGACGGAGCCCTTAGGGATGAAGTAGGATACTACCGAATTACGGGTAGAGTGGATGATGTGATCATCGTCTCCGGACATAACCTGGGAACAGCTCCCATTGAAGACGCCATCAATGAACATCCCGCAGTAGCGGAATCTGCCATCGTTGGTTTCCCCCATGACATCAAAGGCCAAGCGCTGTACGGTTTTATCATCCTTAAAGACACTGGCACCTCCAGAGATCGAGACAACCTGAGTCGCGAAATCAATCAAGCCATTACGGAACACATAGGTCCGATTGCCAAGCTCGATAAAATTCAATTTGTCCCTGGTCTTCCGAAAACGCGGAGCGGGAAAATCATGCGGCGCATTTTGAGGAAAATTGCCGCCGGCGAGACGCAAGGATTGGGAGATACCACGACACTGCTCAACCCGGAAATCGTTGAAGAAATTATCCAAGGCAAAATATAATAAGGTCAGGGCGCTATCTTTGCCTCATAAGTACTAGTTATGGAAGAATTGATTTGGCTCTGTTGGGACTTTAGAGGACCTGACGCTGCGCGTACCTGTGCTCATCAACTGATACACCTCAAAGAATGGGCCCAAGAAAGTATTCATCCTGTATTGGAGTATAAATCCATGGACCACAACGAGGTTTGGTCCACCGCATATATGCTGGTAAATCGCCGTGAAATGTTGTATTTCAGAGACTTGCTCAAACCTCATAGAGGAGAACTCAGCTAAACGTTATTTTTATTTAAATTAATTCTAAATAGATTTGGAAAAGTAATTTCCTGCATCTATTTTTGCGCTCTATTTAGAATTAATCTTAATAAAATGAAGCTGAATTTCAACCTTCTTTTACCGATGATATTGCTGGGAATATCAGAGCTATTGGCCCAGAACACTCCCGAGAAAAAGAAAGACTCCGTAGTGGTGCTCCCTGAGGTGACCCTCGAGGCTAACGTGCTTTTTGGCAGCGCTTTTGAGGCCAGAAATCGCACTGGAAGTGCCCACTTTATCTCCACTAAAGAACTAAAGCTCTATCAGTTTACCGATCTGCAGCGTTTGCTTCAATCAGTACCTGGAATCAATGCGTATGAAGAGGATGGTTTTGGTCTGCGCCCCAACATCAGTTTGCGCGGTACCTCACCGGAGCGATCAGCTAAAATAACCATGATGGAAGATGGTGTACTTATTGCTCCGGCCCCCTATGCTGCCTCTGCTGCGTATTACATCCCTGTAGCAGCACGCATGCAATCCATCGAAGTGCTCAAAGGAAGTAGTCAAATTCAATACGGTCCTTTTACCACTGGAGGTGCGATCAATCTGGTTTCTTTAGGAATCCCTCAAACATCCACGGGAAGGGTTCAAGCCAGTTATGGCGGATTTGGTAATCGACTGCTCGAGGTGAATCAAGGTGGGCGCATCGGAGGATTCGGCTATGTAATCCAGGGCATTCATCAGGGAAGTAACGGCTTTAAGGAACTGCCGTTTGGACTGCCTACAGGCTATGACCTCAATGATGTTATGGGCAAATTATCCTATGATTGGACCACAGGAGCCAGCAAACAAAGCCTCCAAGTCAAATACCAACAATCAGCAGAACGGGCTGACGAAACTTATCTGGGATTGACTGAGGCAGATTTTGCAATTAATCCCAGAGCGCGCTACCTGGCCTCTTCAAAAGACCTGATGGATACCGACCACCAGCAGTGGATGCTCAGCCATACCCTAGCCTATTCTGACTTTGGGCGATTGACCACCACGGTGTACCGAAATACCTTTGGGCGCAACTGGTATAAAATCAACGATATCATGGCCCAGGGTGATAAAAAGGGAATTGCCTCCGTAGTGGCTGATCCAATCGCTTTTCCCAACCACTATAATGTCCTAAACGGGACTGCTGGAGCAGGAGATTTGATTTTGGTCAAGGCCAACAATCGCCAATATTCAGCCCAAGGGATTCAAACCAAATGGGACCATCACTGGATCAGCGGTTCAGCAAAAAACGATATTGAATTGGGCGTGCGCATACACCGAGATGATGAAGACCGATTTCAATGGGTGGATCAATACAGCATTAACCCCCAAGGAATGAACCTGGTTCAATCGGGCACCCCGGGTACTGACGCCAACCAGATCACCACCGCCGAAGCTACCGCGGCGTACGCGCTTTACAAGTGGAAAAAAGGAGCATGGTCAGTCGTACCTGGACTGCGCATGGAATCCATTAAAATGAGTCGAGAAAATTTCGGAAAACAGGATACGCAGCGCAGCGGAAGCGCTTTAGTGTCCACTGAAAACAGTGTGACCGAGTGGATACCTGGAATAGGGTTGACCTATCGATTAAATCCCGATGTTTCCTTTTTTGGAGGCGTACATCAAGGGTTTTCACCTCCGAGCAATACTCAAGGAGTAGATGTCGAGCGCAGTGTCAACTACGAGTGGGGTACCCGTATAGAAAAATCAAACCTCAGCGCAGAATTAGCGCTCTACTTCAATGATTTTTCTAACCTATTAGGATCCGACACAGCAGCCTCTGGGGGTACCGGAAATCTGGATCCCTTTAATGCTGGAGCGGTGGATGTGTACGGATTAGAGTGGTCTGCCGTCTGGTCTTTAGATTGGTTCAAACAATGGCCCATGCAGCTCAGTGCCAACTACACCTGGACCCAAAGCTCCTTTCAGTCCAGTTTCAGTTCAGCTTCTGACATTTGGGGAGTTGTAGCCCAAGGAGACGAACTGCCGTATATCGCCAAACATCAGGGTCAACTTCAGTGGAGTGCTCAATACCAAAAATGGAGTGGTTCTTTGCGGGCACACTACCAATCCGACATGAGAACTCAGGCAGGTATAGGTCCCATTCCTCCCCAAGAACTGATTCCTTCCCGTTGGGTAATGGATGCACAGGTCACCTATTTGATTACCCCCAGGCTTCAACTGAAAACAGTAGCTCAGAACCTGACCAACAACAACTACCTGGTATCCAGAGTTCCTGCAGGGTTAAGACCAGGGATCCCTTTCCATGTCATGAGTGGTATTACCTGGCAGTGGTAGTCTTATGTTTTTGATCGATAGGCCTCAACCGCCCGAGCAACAGAACCATAGGTCTTGAGCAATCTCAAGGCCTCTTCTGTTTCTATACCCAACGCTTGTTCGATGTAGGATGTACCCCTACCCACCAGTTTTTCATTGGTCAGCTGCATATGAACCATTTTATGGCCTTCTACCCTTCCGATCCGGATCATATAGGCCGTTGAAATCATGTTGAGGATCAATTTCTGGGAGGTTCCGCTTTTCATGCGGGTACT
>JBEAQS010000085.1:0-8634 GCA_041163765.1 Bacteroidota bacterium
TGGCGTTGTAAGTCAGCCATTAAAGTTTCCAGGGATTCCGCATAACACACCTTAACGCCTGTGTATTGGTATATATAGGTAATCACCCGCTCGAAAATATGACAGATCGGCAAGAAACTCAATGCTTTGGCCTGTCCCGGCACCAAGGGCAATCGTTCACAGGCATAGAGCACATTGGACACCACATTGTGGTGGGACAACATCACCCCTTTGGGCTTTCCAGTGGTACCCGAAGTGTAGATGATCGTGGCTAAATCCTCAGGCAACACCCCTTTGGCCAATGCCTCTACTTCCTTTTGGTTGCTTTGATCTGCCCCTAACTGAAGCAATGAAGAAAAATGGGAACAATCAGCTAGTTGATTAAAGGAGTACACCTCCACCAACGAAGTCTGTGCGCGAATCGCTTTAATTTTTTCGTAGACGGTAGCACAGGAAACAAAGCAATATTTTGATTCTGAATGGTTGAGAATATAGGCGTAATCTTCTTCTGTAATCGTGGGATAAATCGGCACATTCTGGGCGCCAATCTGCATGATACCTACGTCGAGAATATTCCACTCGGTTCTGTTGGTCAATGAAATAACAGCGATTTTGTCATTTTTCTTTACCCCTAACCTCAGCAGCGCACGACTGACAGCATGAGCCTGTTGCATAAACTCTGCAGAGGAAATCGACTGCCATAGTCCTTGGTATTTCATCTCATAGGCCTCCTGGAGGGGAAAATGATCTAATTGGTACTGAGCGAAATCAAAAAGACGGGTAGGTTGTTGGTTCATAAACACATATTTCATCGAAAAATACAAAAATATAGACTGAAAAGTGCACAAAATTTAACAGTCATTTACTATGCATGCATAATAAATTTTCTATATTTACATACATTCATTACCCTTATGAAGGAGCGAACCATCGACTATACTTTGCGCAACACATGGCAGGGGATCGTCAAAATGTACAACGAAGAGGCAAAAAAAATGGACTCCACGATGGCGACGGGTTTTACTTTGTTGAGTATTGACCCCAAAACCGGTACACCATCAACCGCTTTGGGGCCAAAAATGGGGTTGGAATCCACCAGTATTTCAAGGATTCTAAATAACCTAGAAAAAAAAGCACTCATCGTGCGTAAAGCTCATCCTCTTGACGGTAGAAGCGTATTGATTCACCTCACACCAGAGGGTATCAAAATGCGAGACCTATCCAAATCGTTTGTTTTGGATTTTCACGACAAGGTGATGGAAAAAACATCTAAAATTCAACTAAAACATTTTTTTGAGGTGGTGGATATCATCAATCAAATCACCTCTGAACGCAGTTAATCCCAAAATATGAACAGACACATCAAAAAAGCAGCCGTCATCGGATCGGGCATCATGGGGAGTGGCATTGCCTGCCACCTAGCCAATATTGGTGTTGAAGTATTACTTTTAGATGTTGTTCCAGATTTGAACAATATCCAACCGGCAGACCTCAAAAAAATTGCGCAGCCCAGAAACTATTTGGCGGAACGCGCGTTGGCCGGAGCGCTCAAACAAAAACCTGCCCCCCTCTACCACGCAGGATTCGTGAAACGAATCACTCCCGGCAATTTGGAAGATCATTTGCCTATGATCGCAGAAGTTGATTGGATTATTGAGGTAGTTGTGGAGCGGTTGGATATAAAACAGCAAGTATTTGCCAGCATTGAAAAATACAGAAAACCTGGAACCTTGATCACCTCCAACACCTCTGGGATCCCCATTCACTTGATGTCCGAGGGGCGCAGCCTTGATTTTCAGGAGCATTTTTGTGGAACACATTTTTTTAATCCTGCGAGATACCTCGATCTATTTGAACTCATACCCGGGCCAAAGACCAAAGCAGAGGTGCTGTCTTTCTTGTCACACTACGGAACTACTTTCCTAGGGAAGACCTCCGTAATGGCCAAGGATACTCCAGCATTCATAGGAAATCGAATTGGAATTTTTGGCATTCAAAGTCTGTTTCATCTGATCCAAAAATTGGATATGACTATTGAGGAGGTGGATAAACTAACTGGCCCAGTTATCGGAAGGCCTAAATCGGCTACTTTTCGCACGGTTGACGTGGTTGGTCTAGACACCTTAGTCCATGTAGCTAACGGAATAGCTGAGCACTGTCCCCAGGACGAAAAACACCACTTGTTTCAAATTCCAGACTTCATCCAACACATGATGGAACAAAAGTGGTTAGGCAGTAAAACTGGTGCTGGATTTTACAAGAAGGTCACCGCAGAAAACGGCACTTCCTCCATACACGGTCTAGACCTAAAAACACTGACCTATAGAGCGCCTAAAAAAGCCTCATTTGCCACCCTGGAAGGCACTAAGTCTATTGATCGAGTGATCGATCGATTTGCCGTTTTGGTGGATGGAAAAGATAAAGCCGGTGAATTTTACAGGGCCTCTTTCTCAGACATGTGGAGTTATATAGGTCACCGTATCCCCGAGATCACCGAGGAACTTTATCAAATTGACGAGGCGATGAAAGCTGGTTTTGGTTGGGAGCACGGACCGTTTCAAATTTGGGATGCAGTTGGGCTGGACAAGGGGCTTGAACTCATACAAGCACACGGAAACACCTGCGCTGCTTGGATAGAGGAAATGAAATCGCTAGGACATCGCTCGTTTTACAAGGTTGAGGACGGAGCAACGTTATTCTACGATATCCCCACCAAAAAATACAAGCGGATTCCAGGCCAAGAGCAGCTCATCATTTTGGATAACATTCGCACACAAAAAGCGGTCTATCAAAACCCTGGACTGGTACTCACTGACTTGGGAGACGGCATACTCAACGCAGAATTCCGCTCTAAAATGAACACCTTAGGTGGCGATGTACTGAGCGGCTTGAATAAATCGCTGGACATCGCTGAAAAAGAGTACCGCGGATTGGTGATTGGCAACCAAGGAGCACATTTTTCAGTGGGTGCCAATATCGCCATGATCTTTATGATGGCGGTAGAGCAGGAATACGACGAGCTTAATATGGCCATCAGGATGTTCCAAAACACCATGATGCGTATGCGCTATTCAAGCATACCTACAGTGGCTGCCATCCACGGAATGACTTTTGGCGGAGGATGTGAGCTATCGCTTCACGCTGACCAAGTCGTTGCCGCTTCAGAAACATATATGGGACTCGTGGAGTTTGGTGTTGGGGTAATACCTGGGGGTGGCGGCACTAAAGAGCTGACGCTAAGGGCTTCAGACACCTATAAAGCCAACGACGTTGAGGTCAATAGACTGAGAGAGGCATTTTTAACCATTGCTATGGCCAAAGTGTCTACCTCCGGCCACGAGGCATTTGATTTAGGTTTGCTCCAAAAAGGCAAGGACCACATCGTGGTCGGCAAACAGCGTTTGATCGCCAAAGCAAAAGCTCAGGCATTGTCTATGGCAGAACAAGGATATACCCAGCCAATCATGCGCCAAGACATCAAAGTGCTGGGGCAACAATCTTTGGGTATGTTCCTCGTAGGAACTGATGCCATGAAGGCAGGTAACTACATCTCTGAGCACGATCGTAAAATTGCCGATAAACTAGCTTATGTCATGTCGGGCGGTGATCTCTCTGAAGCGACAATCGTCAGTGAACAATATTTGCTTGATCTAGAGCGCGAGGCATTTCTATCGCTGTGCACCGAACGAAAAACTCTGGAGCGCATTCAACATATGCTACAAACCGGTAAACCCTTAAGAAACTAGTCATGAAAACAGCCTATATCGTAAAAGCCTACAGAACAGCTGTAGGTAAAGCGCCCAAAGGGGTGTTTCGCTTTAAAAGACCTGACGAACTCGCTGCGGAGACGATCGAATTCCTGATCGATTCCCTGGGTGACTTTGACAAAACCCGTATTGATGATGTCATGGTGGGCAATGCCATGCCCGAGGCAGAACAAGGGCTAAACGTAGGAAGACTTATCTCACTGATGGGGCTTAAAATCGATGATGTACCCGGGATGACGGTAAACAGATACTGTGCCTCGGGACTGGAAACGATTGCCATCGCAACAGCAAAAATTCAAGCAGGTATGGCTGATTGCATCATCGCTGGAGGCGTGGAAAGCATGAGTTTTATTCCTATGGGCGGATACAAACCCGTACCGGACTACAAGGCCGCTCAGCAAGGACATCAAGACTATTATTGGGGCATGGGACTAACGGCAGAAGCAGTCGCGGAGCAATATCAAGTTTCTCGAGAAGACCAAGATCAATTTAGCTACCAATCCCACCAAAAAGCCATCGCTGCCCAAGAATCTGGGCGTTTTGACCGGCAAATAGTTCCGATCACCGTAAACCAAGTAAGATTGGATGAAAACGGGAAAAAAATAACCCATCAATACACTGTGGCCAAAGACGAAGGCCCTCGAAAAGACACCTCGGTAGAAGCGTTGGCTGGATTGCCTTCTGTGTTTGCCCAAGGAGGTAGCGTCACCGCTGGAAACAGCTCTCAAATGAGTGATGGCGCATCATTTGTTTTGGTGATGAGTGAAGAGCGTGTAAAAGAATTGGGGTTGACTCCCATAGCGCGCATGGTTCAGTATGCCGCCGCGGGTGTACCGCCAAAAATAATGGGTATAGGTCCCGTTAAAGCCATTCCCAAAGCACTTGAGCTAGCGGGGTTGAAACTGGGTGACATCGGATTATTCGAACTCAACGAGGCGTTTGCCTCACAATCACTGGCCGTGATCAGGACCTTGGGGATGGATCCGGACAAAGTGAATGTCAATGGAGGTGCTATAGCCCTTGGACACCCATTGGGCTGTACGGGTGCTAAACTCACCACACAGTTGCTCGATGAGATGGACCAACGAAAAATGAATGGCCAATACGGAATCGTCACTATGTGTGTGGGTACCGGACAGGGTGCTGCAGGAATTTTTGAATTGATTTAAAACGTGTAACATGAACCAAGAAGCTAACGAATTTATCCTCCGAGGAGGACAGTTTATCGTCCAAGAAACACCTGCTGAATCGGTCTTTACTTTAGAAGACCTTTCAGAAGAGCAAAAAATGATGCGCGAAAGCACCCAAGAATTCGTCGATCGCGAATTGTGGGCACATTGGCAGCGTTTTGAGAAAAAAGACTACCAGTTCACCGAAGAAGCCATGAAAAAAGCCGCTGAACTGGGGCTTCTAGGAATTGCAGTACCCGAGCAGTACGGGGGCATGGGCATGGGATTTGTCTCTACCATGTTGGTGTGCGACTATATTTCCGGTGCCACAGGTTCCTTTTCTACCGCTTTTGGGGCCCACACGGGTATTGGTACCATGCCTATTACGCTGTACGGTACCGAGGAGCAAAAAATGAAGTATGTACCCAAACTGGCCAGTGGCGAATGGTTTGGGGCCTACTGCCTGACCGAGCCCACTGCTGGATCAGATGCCAATTCCGGCAAAACTAAAGCCGTATTAAATCCAGAGGGCACCCATTATTTGATCAGCGGCCAGAAAATGTGGATTTCCAATGCAGGATTCTGCCAGTTATTCATCGTATTTGCCCGGATTGAGGACGACGCCAACATCACTGGATTTATTGTGGAAAACGATGCCAGCAATGGAATTACCCTGGGCGAAGAAGAGCATAAAATGGGGATTCACTCCTCCTCTACCCGTCAGGTGTTCTTTAACGAAACAAAAGTTCCTGTGGAAAACATGCTGGCTGAACGGGGAATGGGCTTTAAAATAGCGATGAATGCACTCAATGTAGGGAGAATCAAACTAGCTGCCGCCTGTCTAGACGCTCAGCGCAGATTGGTCAATGAATCCGTACACTACGCCAACAACCGCATACAATTTAAAACTCCGATCGCTTCATTTGGGGCTATTCAAGCCAAAATTGCCCAGATGGCGACCAATGCCTATGTAGGGGAATCCGCCTGCTACCGCGCCGCCAAAGACATCGAGAAACGCATTGAACAACGCATCGCTCAAGGCAATACCCATCAAGAAGCGGAACTCAAAGGAGTGGAAGAATACGCTATTGAATGCTCCATTCTCAAAGTGGCCGTCTCGGAGGATGTGCAACAAACAGCCGACGAAGGGGTTCAGATTTTTGGCGGGATGGGCTTTAGCGCTGATGCCCCTATGGAATCAGCCTACCGCGATGCGCGTATTTCTAGAATTTATGAGGGCACTAACGAAATTAACCGCATGCTGATCGTCGGAATGTTGCTTAAAAAAGCGATGAAAGGTCATGTAGACTTGCTGGGGCCAGCTACAGCAGTAGGGGCAGAATTGATGGGAATACCCTCCTTTGATATCCCTGAATACAAGGAGCTACTTTCTCTAGAAAAAGCACACCTAGCGCGGCTCAAAAAAGCCTTCTTGATGGTCGCTGGAAAAGCCGTGGAGACGTACGGGATGGATTTAGAAAAACACCAGGAGTTGCTCATGGCAGCCGCCGATATTTTGATCGAAATCTACATGGTGGAATCCGCACTTCTGCGCACAGAAAAAAACGTGAAACGCTTTGGAGCAGAGGCTCAAAAAACACAAATAGCGATGTGTCAGTGGCAGCTGTATCAGGCGACAGAACTCATCCAGTCCAAAGGAAAAGAGGCTATTTTATCCTTTGCTGAAGGAGACATGCAACGCATTTTGTTGATGGGGCTAAAACGATTTACCAAATACGACACCTACCCCAACCCTATTGCCTTAAGTCAAGAAATAGCCAAAAACATCCTGGAAAAAGGCAAATACACCCTGGACTCCTAGCGAGGTTGACCCGGTAAAAAAAAACACAAGGGTTAGCGATAAAATGCTATTTTTAAGGTTCAAACTTTTTGAACCATGAGAAATTGGCTTTTATTGCTGACCCTTTTTATTGCTGGTGTTTCTTCAGCTCAATCCTCCAAGGAACTTTATCAAATCATTTCCTCCGTCTCCAAAGAACGGATTCAAGCAGATGTAACTACCTTGGTTGGGTTTGGCACCCGACATACCCTTTCAGACACCATCTCACCAGTGCGCGGTATCGGAGCAGCCAGAAGATGGATCAAAGCCGAATTTAAAAAAATTTCCAGCGATTGCTCCAACTGCCTGGAAGTCAAGGAACAACACAACCAAGTATCCAAAGGAAGTGGAGATCGTATCGTCAAAGACGTCAATATCGTGAACATCTTAGCGATACAACACAGCAAAAAAAATCCAAAGCGATTTGTTTTGATGAGTGGCGATATAGATTCCCGCATCAGCGATCCAAACGATTATACGAACGATAGCCCAGGAGCCAACGACAACGCCAGTGGAATGGCAGGAACTATAGAGGCTGCACGGGTATTGTCAAAATACCATTTTGACTACGGAATCATCTATGCCGGATTATCGGGAGAAGAGCAAGGATTGTTTGGCGGAGCTGGATTGGCCCAATGGATAAAAGAACAAGGTTGGGAATTGATCGGCGTGATCAACAACGATATGATCGGAAACATCAAGGGTGTGGACGGTGTGGTGAGTAACCGAGATTTTAGAATTTTCTCTGAACCAACACCGGTAACCGAAACTGAGGCAGCCAGAAAAGCAAGAAGATTTTACGGAGGTGAGGTGGATGGAGTATCCCGTCAGCTAGCCCGTTATGTACATAAAACTGTTCAAACCTACATGCCCGAGATGAACCCCATGATGGTCTACCGACTCGATCGATTTGGTCGTGGAGGACACCATAGACCCTTTAACGACGCAGGATATGCGGGTATACGCATCATGGAAGCCCACGAAGACTACACCAAACAGCATCAAGACATCAGAACAGAAAATGGAATTGACTACGGGGATGTGCTTTCAGGAGTAGATTTCGACTACAACGCCAAGCTGACTGCCGTCAACGCGATTTCTTTGGCCTCGTTGGCTTGGGCACCTGCTGCCCCTGAGCAAGTTTCCATAGGAGGAATCGTAGAAGCAGACACGCGTTTACAATGGACTCCAGTCACTGATGCCGCTTATTATAAAGTTTATTGGCGCGATACCACCTCACCAACTTGGGACCATCACCGCGTGATTTACGGAGCAACCCAGGCCACTTTACAGGGAATCGTGATCGACAATTACTTCTTCGGAGTAGCTGCGGTGGATGCGGATGGCTTTGAAAGCATGGTCGTTTTTCCCAATAAAATAATGCGTTGATGAATTGTAAACATTGGTTTTTACTCAGTGCTTTGGCGGCCATTTCGCATGCACAAGCCCAACAACAATTCACCCAACAAGATACCTTAAGGGGGAGTATTGGCCCGGGTAGGATCTGGTGGGATGTTACCAGTTATGACCTAAGCGTCAAGATTGATCCGGCACAGAAAACTATTTCGGGCAGCAATACCATCACCTACCGACCAATGGCTGAAGGAACTTGGATGCAGATAGACCTTCAAGAACCCCTTGTGATCGACTCCATACAACAAAAGGGAGTGCTACTCCCCTTCCAAAGAATGGGTAATGCCTACCGAGTGGACGGACTGATCACCAGTCCCCTGAGCCAGCCCCACGAACTGACTGTCTATTATCACGGAAGCCCAAGAACTGCGGTTCGCGCACCGTGGGATGGAGGATTTTCCTGGGATATCGACCAAAATGGCGCTCCATTTATCGCTACCTCATGTCAAGGTCTAGGTGCGTCTGT
>JBEAQS010000086.1:0-16300 GCA_041163765.1 Bacteroidota bacterium
GAACTAAAGCCACGCCACCACCAGCGACAATGCCTTCCTCAACAGCGGCACGTGTGGCGTGAAGCGCGTCGTCCACGCGGTCTTTTTTCTCTTTCATCTCTACTTCAGAAGCAGCACCTACATACAATACTGCCACACCACCAGCTAGTTTAGCCAAGCGCTCTTGCAGTTTTTCTTTGTCGTAGTCTGAGGTAGTGGTTTCGATTTGCGCTTTGATTTGGTTCACACGACCAGCGATCTCTTTTTTGTCTCCAGCACCATTGACAATGGTGGTGTTGTCCTTGTCGATTGATACACGCTCGCAGGTACCCAACATATCGATGGTGGTATTTTCTAAGGTGAATCCTCGCTCTTCAGCAATCACCGTTCCCTTGGTCAGAATGGCCAAGTCTTCGAGCATCGCTTTTCTACGATCACCAAATCCAGGAGCTTTAACAGCAGCGATTTTTAGGGCGCCACGCAATTTGTTTACCACTAATGTGGCCAATGCTTCTCCGTCCACATCTTCAGCGATGATCAATAAAGGCTTTCCGGTTTGAGCCACAGGCTCTAACACTGGAAGCAGGTCCTTCATGGTGGAGATTTTTTTGTCGTAGATCAATATATAGGGGTGATCTAATTCAGTGATCATTTTCTCTGAGTTAGTCACGAAATATGGAGAAAGGTATCCTCGGTCAAATTGCATCCCCTCCACAACATCTACATAGGTATCTGTTCCTTTGGCTTCTTCTACAGTGATTACGCCTTCTTTGCCCACTTTGCCGAACGCAGTGGCGATTAAATCACCAATGGTGTCGTCGTTGTTGGCAGAAATCGAAGCTACTTGTTTGATTTTTTCTGTAGCGTCACCTACTTTTTTGGATTGTTTGTCCAAATCAGCGACAATGGCTTCAACCGCTTTGTCAATACCTCTTTTTAGGTCCATTGGGTTGGCGCCTGCGGCCACGTTTTTCAATCCTTCTTTCACAATCGCCTGGGCCAATACAGTAGCCGTTGTGGTACCGTCTCCAGCTAGGTCGTTGGTTTTAGAAGCTACTTCTTTCACCATTTGCGCTCCCATATTTTCCAATGGATTCACCAACTCGATTTCTTTAGCTACAGAAACACCGTCTTTGGTGACTTGTGGAGCGCCAAAAGATTTAGAAATAATCACATTTCTTCCTTTGGGTCCTAGGGTTACTTTTACAGCATTGGCTAGCGCATCTACCCCTCTTTTGAGGCCATCGCGTGCTTCAATATCAAATACTATTTCTTTTGCCATTTTGGTATGTTGTTAAAAGTTAAACAATTGCAAGGATATCGCTTTCGCGCATCATCAGGTAATCCACCCCATCTAATTTAATTTCAGTCCCGGCGTACTTTCCGTAAAGAACGCTATCTCCTACTTTCACAGTTAGGGCTTCGTCTTTAGTTCCAGGTCCTACCGCAACCACTTTTCCGTTTTGGGGTTTTTCTTTAGCAGTGTCAGGAATGTAGATTCCAGAGGCAGTTTTAGTCTCTGCTGCCGTTGGCTCGATCAAAACGCGATCGGCCAGAGGTTTGATGTTTACTTTAGCCATAATATAAACTGTTTAAGATAATTAGTTTTCCTCTGTATAGACACATTCTGTGCCAAAGCGGTAAAACTGACATTTTGGGATAAAAAAATGCCAGCTTGTCATAAGCTGGCACTGTATCAGGTGAAATAAGCGGAAAACTTATTCTTGTGCAGGTTGCTCTTCAGCAGCAGGTGCTTGCTCTGCAGGTGCATTTTGGGCAGCGGGCACATTTTCAGGAAGGCTTTCTTGAATTTGTACAGGCGCAGTATTGCTGTCCAAAACTTTCGAGTCGCCAGCGCTGTAATTCCCCTTGAGCGCAATATTGGAGAGCAAGATTAGTCCAGCCAATGCAATAGCTAGTGTCCAAGTGCTTTTGTCCAAAAAGTCTCCAGTTTTTTTCACTCCACCTACGACTTGCGTAGAGGCGCCGCCAAAAGAGGAAGATAGTCCGCCACCTTTAGGGTTTTGTACCATAATAACCAACATCAATAGGAAACTGACGAGGATAATTAAAATAAGGAATATGGTGAACGTGCTCATGGCGTCTATGGTTTAGATTTTTGAATTTTTTTGATGGCTTGAATTTGGCCAGCAAAGAAACTATTTTTTTCTGGATATTTCAAACTTAATATTTTGTATGCCTGAATGGCCTCAGCGTATTTTTGCTGCTCTAAATAGACCTGCGCCAAGGTTTCGGTCATCAGGGCTTTTGGGTCAAACGAGGAGTTTATTTCTGCAGTACTGGGAAGATCAATATCTCCTGAAGGAGTGATCCTTGGATTTGTTTTGAGAAATTGGTCGATGAGCGCTTGTTTTTTCTCTCGGGTGGCCACAGGCTTCAATGCGGGGGCTTTGGTCTGTTTTGGCTCCTCTGCTTCTTTGGGTTTTGGTGGCGCGGATTTGAATACCCCTTGATCGGATAATTGAAGCCAAACGGCAAATGAATGACGATCATCACGCCCAAAGTTTAATGTCTTCGGTTGAACTACTTCTGAGGTTTGTTCCTGGACAGCAGGCTCCATAATTTTCTCGGTAGATTGCTCCAAAGAATCCGGTGCTACCTGGGTGGTATTAAATTCGGAAGAAGTGATGTACTGGAAAAGAATTTCTCTATCTGCTGTATGTGCCGCAGTGACTTTTAATGCCTGGTTGTACTGGAAGCTATCTAAATTTTTCAATGCCTTTAGATGTAGTGCTCGTGCGGCTTGAAAATAAGGATACTGGTTAACTACCTCGCTCAAGGCGGCTTCTTGTTCCGCGTTGAAGGGGGCTGAGCTATCGTTGAGCAAAAGGTTGAGTTCTTGAACGTTCATAGGATTACCAATCGGCTAGTGAAGCGTTAAATATGTCTTGGGTAATGCGCTCAAAAATTTCATCTTGAGCGGCTGTTTTTACGGCATCCAACATGGCTTCAGCGGGATAGTCATAAAAGAAGGTAAATCTGCGTTCAAAGTCACTGTCCTCTTTGGTGGTGTTGGTGAACCGAACATTGACGGTGATGATCAGCCTGTTCTGTGCGGCCGTTTGGTTGGCGGTTGCTGTCATCGGGCTGACTCGGTACTCGATGATTTCACCCTCGTACTTCAGGTCCGCGTTTTCCGAAGTCAGGGTCAAACTGGTTTGGTTTTGTATCAAGTCCTGAAGGGCGTTTGTGAAATCGCGATCAAGTCCTGGCTCGATGATAGACCCGGGGCTTTGAGAGGCTCGGTTTTCAAAAAAGGACACTTGATAGGTGGTGGCGGTGCCCACATTGGACCCTGTGAAGTTATAAGCGCCGCATTGCATCAGCAAGAAAGACAGACCGATAAACAGGATATTTCTCATACTACAGATCAAATTGTTTTATTTTTCGGTACAATGTACGCTCTGAAATACCTAGTTCTGCGGCGGCATCTTTCCGCTTACCCTTATGACGCTCCAAAGATTTTTTAATCAGCTCGATCTCTTTGAGGTGAAGTGAAAGCGGTGCTTCCTCTTCCTCAATTTCCTCGGCAAATGCGTATTTGTCTCCCACAGCGACTTGGGGCAAGTGCAAGTTGGCCGTGCTGATGTTTCTGTTTTCAGGAGCAGGGATCAGTCGCATAGGGTTTTGGTGCTGATTTTGCGGCACTGAAGAAACGTCTTCGTCCTCAAATTCCAGCTCATCACCCGACTCTTGAAAACGCACCAAATCCTCTTCTGAATATATTTTTTTAATCAGTTGGTCATTTTCTTTTTGCACGTGTGACCCTACCTTCGACTTAAGGAGCTCCAAGGTGAGTTTCTTTAAGTCATTGATGTCGCCTTTCATGTCGAACAATACTTTATAAAGAATCTCCCGCTCGTTGGAGAAGTCACTACTGGAACTGCCGCCACTACTTCCCTCTAACACCATAGGGGTCTGTGCGCCAACATCCGGCAAATACCCCCGGAGTGTAGCTGGCTGAATCATTCGATCAGTTTCCAAAACAGACATTTGTTCAGCGATATTTCTCAGCTGTCTGATGTTGCCCGGCCAGCGGTATTGCACCAAAAGTTCTTGAGACTTTTCATCCAAACGAAGGGTGGGCATTTTGTACTTCTGTCCAAAGTCCGCTGCAAATTTTCGAAACAACAAATGAATGTCCTCCGAGCGATCCCTCAAGGGGGGCACGTGGATTTCCACAGTGCTCAATCGGTAATACAAGTCCTCTCTAAATCGTCCTTTTTTGATGGCTTCAGGCATAGCGACGTTGGTGGCCGCTACGATGCGCACATTGGTCTTTTGCACTTGGGAAGATCCTACCTTGATGAATTCTCCGTTTTCGAGCACGCGCAGCAAACGCACTTGCGTGGTCAGGGGTAATTCGCCGACTTCATCCAGGAAAATAGTACCTCCATCAGCCACTTCAAAATAACCTTGGCGGGTCGCCGTGGCTCCAGTAAACGCCCCTTTTTCATGGCCAAATAACTCAGAATCAATGGTGCCTTCTGGAATGGCTCCGCAGTTGACAGCGATGTATTTGCCGTGTTTGCGGTGGGATAGGGCATGGATGATTTTCGGTATAGATTCTTTACCGACGCCACTCTCCCCGGTCACCAAAACCGAGATATCGGTAGGGGCCACCTGTATGGCTTTTTCCACGGCGCGGTTGAGCTTGGGATCATTCCCAATCAGTTCAAAACGCTGTTTTATACTTTGTACGCTTTCCATCATAACACTTGTTGTATGGGCGTTCCGATCAAGGTGCCCGAGGTACAGGAGTCGATACGCACGTGTACCGTATCACCTTTTTTGTAGTGCTCTTTGGGAAAAACCACTACTTGGTTGTAGAGATTTCGTCCCATCCAGTGTTGGTCGGAACGTTTAGAATCGCCCTCGATCAGCACTTCTTCTACCAATCCGACATGGCGTTCTGTATTTATTTTTGAATGAATGGATTGCCGTTCAATGATTTCAGTCAACCTGCGTTTCTTCACGGATTCAGGCACGTCATCTTCCATATTTTTACCCGCTGCTGTACCAGGTCTTTCCGAATAGGCGTACATATAGCCGTAATCGTACTGCACGTAGTCCATCAAATCCAAGGTCTGCTGGTGATCATCTTCCGTCTCTGTGGGAAAACCTGTAATCATGTCTTGGGAAATGGCTATTAAAGGAATCGCATTTTTAATTTGATCGATCAATGCTCTGTACTCCGCAGCCGTGTGTTGGCGGTTCATCAATTTTAGGATGCGGTCACTTCCGCTTTGAACGGGTAGGTGAATATGCTTGCAAATATTGTGGTGTTTGGCCATGACACCAACCACATCCATCGTCATGTCCTGAGGATTTGACGTCGAAAACCTAAAACGCATTTTTGGAACCGCAGTAGCCACTTTATCGAGTAATTGGGCAAAATCCACCGCCGTGGCTTTCTGGATTTCGCTGGCTTTTACAAAATCCTTTTTAAGTCCTCCTCCGTACCACAAGTAGCTATCTACATTTTGACCCAATAAGGTAACTTCTTTAAAGCCTTGTTCCCAAAGCGCTTGTATTTCGGAAAGGATGGATTCTGGATCTCTGCTGCGCTCACGACCTCGTGTAAAGGGCACAACGCAAAAAGTGCACATATTATCGCATCCTCTGGTTATCGATACGTACGCGCTGATTCCATTGCTGGAAAGCCTGACCGGTGAAATATCACCGTAGGTTTCTTCTTTGGATAGAAGTACATTAACGGCGTTTCTGCCTTGCTCAACTTCCTTGAGTAAATTAGGGATGTCTTTGTAGGCGTCAGGCCCCACGACCATATCCACAATTTTCTCTTCTTCAAGGAGGTTTTGCTTGAGGCGCTCGGCCATACAGCCCAAAACGCCCACTTTGAGTGATTTATTTTTTTTCTTGATCGCATTAAACTCGGCCAAACGTTTACGCACAGTTTGTTCGGCTTTATCTCTGATCGAGCAGGTGTTGATCAGTATTAAATCGGCTTCGTGAAGGTTTTGCGTGGTGTCATATCCCTCTTGGGCCAAAATAGAGGCGACAATTTCGCTATCTGAAAAATTCATCGCACACCCGTAACTTTCTATGGCTACTTTTTTATGTAGTCCTCGGTGGGGTTGTGTGGTTTCAATCAAGGTGCCTTGTAGGGCAGCATCCATAGTTTTTTCCATAAATCACATCTTGGCGCATGCCTCGCAAAGATAATACAATTAGGGCAATAATGACAAATTGTCAGCCTTCATGAATCGAGTAGATTCGACGCAAGCCAGCATGTGGTCCGTTGGATTTTCAAAAATAAACCTACTTTTGTCCCTCAAAGAATCGACATGGCCCAAAATTTAGTGATCGTAGAGTCCCCCGCAAAAGCCAAAACCATTGAAAAATTTTTGGGTGCTGGATATCAAGTTGCCTCTAGTTTTGGCCACATTGCCGACCTCCCTTCGAGAACATTAGGAATCGATGTGGAGGGCGACTTTACCCCCCAATACAAGGTGTCTGCCGACAAAAAAGCGGTGGTGGCCAAACTGAAAGAATTGGCCGATAAGGCACATACAGTCTGGCTGGCGAGTGATGAGGACCGAGAGGGAGAAGCGATTTCATGGCACTTAGCGGAGACGTTACAGCTCGACCCAGCAAAAACAAAACGCATCGTTTTTAACTCCATCACACAGTCGGCTATATTAAAAGCGATTGAGCAACCTAGAAGTATTGATTATCACTTGGTCAATGCGCAACAAGCACGTCGGGTACTCGATAGGATTGTCGGTTACGAGTTATCTCCTGTTTTGTGGAAAAAGATTAAACCAGGTCTTTCTGCAGGACGTGTTCAATCAGTAGCTGTGCGTTTAATCGTAGAGCGTGAGCGCGCCATCGAACGGTTCGTTACCGAAGCGTCATTTAAAGTACAGGCATGGTTTAAGACCGATGCAGGCCCAGGTTTTGAGGCCAAATTAGGCAAGTCTTTTACCGATGAAGCAGCAGCCCACGCATTTTTGAGTTTGAATCAACAAGCAGACTTCAGCGTGGATACTTTGGATAAAAAGCCAGCAAAAAAATCCCCTTCAGCCCCGTTTACCACCTCTACACTTCAGCAAGAAGCTTCCAGAAAGTTGGGCTTCTCGGTGTCCAGAACCATGCAAGTAGCCCAGCGCTTGTACGAAGCGGGTTTGATTACCTATATGCGTACCGACAGTGTAAACTTATCTGCCGAAGCCATACAAGGAGCGCAAAAAGCCATTGAACAACAGTTTGGTCCGTCTTACTTTCACAAAAGGACCTTTAACACCAAATCCAAAGGTGCTCAAGAAGCCCACGAAGCCATTAGGCCTACAGACATGGGTCAGTCTCAGGTGTCTGCAGAACGCGACCAGCAGCGATTATACGAATTGATTTGGAAACGCACATTGGCCTCTCAAATGGCTGATGCCCAATTGGAGCGCACCACAGCAAAAATTATTGCCTCCACGCATCAAGAGGTTTTTACCGCCCAAGGTGAAATGATTTTGTTTGATGGATTCCTTAAAGTCTACCTCGAAGGTGTAGACGACCAAGATCCTGAAGAACAAGAAGGCATGTTGCCTACTTTAGTCGTTGGCGCGCCGCTTGCGCTGACTAAAATGCACGCCACTGAACGCTATTCAAGGCCTCCGTACCGCTATTCTGAGGCTACCTTGGTGAAACAACTCGAAGAACTCGGCATCGGTCGACCCTCTACCTATGCGCCGACAATTTCAACGATTCAAAACAGGGGATATGTAGAAAAGGGAAGTGTTGATGGAGCCGAGCGTCCCTACCGGCAACTCGTGCTCAACAGCCGAGGCCTTACCGCCACTACGTTGACCGAAAAAACGGGGTCTGATAAAGGCAAATTAGTCCCCACGGACATAGGAATGATCGTCAACGACTTTTTGATGAATCATTTCGAACAAATCATGGATTACCATTTTACGGCTAAAGTGGAAGCGGAATTCGATGAGATTGCTCTGGGCTCAGTAGACTGGAAATCAGTGATGCGCCAGTTTTACGACAATTTTCACCCCAATGTCGCCAATGTCGAAGCCACGGCGGACCGGGCTAGTGGAGAGCGAATTTTGGGTACTGATCCAGTTTCTGGAAGGCCCGTATTGGTGCGACTAGGTCGATTTGGACCTATGGTGCAGATCGGACATGCGGATGATGAGGAAAAACCGGTATTTGCCAGCTTATTGCCGGATCAATCACTGGGCACCATCACTTTTGAAGAAGCGATGAAGCTCTTTGAATTGCCGCGCACCTTGGGACAATATCAAGGGGATACATTGCTAGCCAACGTAGGTCGTTTCGGTCCCTACATCAAATACGGGGAACAATTTGTATCCCTCGATCCGGGCCAAAGCGCCATGGAAATAACGTTGGACGAGGCCATTGCGCTTGTAGAGCGAAAAAAGTCTGCTGATGCCCCCATTGCTCAGTATGACAGCTATCCAGTCACCAAAGGGGTGGGTCGTTTTGGGCCGTTTATCAAATGGAATGGTCTATTTATCAATGTGCCCAAGAAGTATGATTTTGAGGCGCTTTCCTCCGCAGATATTGAAGAGTTGATCGAGGATAAAAAGAAAAAAGAGTCCGAGAAGGTTGTCCAGAATTGGGCCCAAGAAGGGATTCGCATTGAAAAAGCCCGCTGGGGGAGACATACCTTATTGCAGGGCAAGCTAAAGATTGAGTTGGATAAGTCCGTGGACGTCTCCGCGATGACGCTGGCTGAGGCCCAAAATTTGATAGAAAAAAAGACGCCAAAAAAAGCAGCAAAAAAACCAGCAGCAAAAAAATCTACCACAAAAACTAAAAAATAGTCCATCCAATGTCGTTTGAATTGCTTAAGCCTGTATCGGATAAAGTATTAGCTCACACGGCTATTGCCCCGCAGCAATCCATTGGACGACGCATTGAATTGCATACTTCCAAGAAAGGCCTGCCCGAATTGGAAGGATTGCAGCTGGCTATACTGGGTGTGCCAGAAGCGAGAAATGCCGTGCAGCAAAGACAAGAGCCGTTGGATTTGGATCAGTGGCGGTTGTCTTTTTACAGCTTGATGATGGGTAATTGGTCGCTCCAAATGGCTGATTTAGGCGATGTGCCCTCCGGGGCCTCTGTTCAAGACACCTATGTCTTGTTGAAGGAAATTGTCGCGGAGCTTTTGGAACACCACATAGTACCCATAGTTATTGGGGCTACTCAAGATTTGACATACCCCCTGTACCGCGCTTTTGATTCCGTATTGCCCCAAGTAAACATGGTAGGTGTGGATGCGCGTTTTGATTTTGGTCCTGCTCAAGAATTGATTTCCTCCCAAACCTACATGAGTCGTATTCTCACCGAGGAGCCCCATCGGTTGGCTCACTACACCAATTTGGGCTATCAAAGTTTTTTAAACACTCAAGAGGAAAACGATTTGATGGAGCGTCTGTTTTTTGATGCCTATCGATTGGGTCGTTTGACTCAAGACCTCACATTGGCAGAACCTGTATTGCGCGAAGCGCATTTGTGCAGTATAGATGCGCGAGTCGTTGAAGCGGCTTACATGGGCCAGGGCAGTTCGTTTATGCCTAATGGGTTCAATGGACGAGAAATCTGCGCTCTAGCTCGCTACGCAGGATTGGCCGATGATTTGAGACTTTTCGGTTTGTTTGAACTGGATAACCACATACAATCCTTACAACTCGGCGCCCAAATCGTCTGGTATTTTGTGGAAGGGTTTTCTTTGCGCAGACCAGAGCGACCACAGGCAGATCATCCAGATTTTGTGAAGTACACGGTGGCTGGTGAAGACCAAGATTTGGTGTTTTATCAATCACTGGTCACAGAACGCTGGTGGGTAGAAGTGCCTTTTGCTGTATCGCTCAACAATAAATCTGGCGCCCCTGCGTTATTATCCTGCACAAAAAAAGAATATGAGGGTGCTTGTCAGGATCATATCCCAGAACGTTGGTATACCGCCCAAAAAAAAGGATTTTGTTAAGCGATAATATGTATTTTTACCAAGGATTATGAGGGGTCAGAACAGCGCTATACACATCAAATACACGATGAAAACATACAGATTTAACAGATTTGCAGCGCTGGTTTTAAGCGCTTTAGGTTTGTTTGCCACGGGGTGCAGCAAGAATAAAATACAAGGAGAACTAGTCGGTGCGCCAGGAGAAAAATGGTACGCTGAAAAGCCCTATGGAATGGAATTGATTCCCAGCGGATCCTTTGTTATGGGAAAAACGGAAGAGGACCTCGCCTTGGACATCAACGCTCCAGCTAAAACAGTTTCTGTAGGTTCTTTTTACATGGATGCCACAGAGATCACCAATGCTGAGTACAGACAATTTGTGTATTGGGTGCGCGATTCGATTGCGCGAACAAAATTGGCGGTATTGGCCGATGAACTAGGGCTGACGCCTGAGGATGGAGGTATTGGGGAGTTTGCCTTTAAGGAAGCGGACACCACAGACATGACTCCCTACCAAAAGTATCGCTATTTTAACAAGTTAGGTTCCAGCGACAATTACTACGAAGGATACACCTTAAATCAAGACGTCGAATTGATTTGGGATACCTCCAAGTATCCTGATGAATACTATGCTGAGGTGATGGATCAGTTGTATCTTTCTGAAGAGGAAAGTTTCAACGGTCGCAGAACATTGAGGGTCAATCAATTGCAGTATCAATACAACTATTTGGATGTAGCAGCTGCTGCTCGTGACCGCAGTGATGATCGCAAAAAATACATCATCAAAGAAAACATTAAGGTGTATCCGGATACCACGGTTTGGATGAATGACTTTTCCTATACCTATGTTGAGCCGATGCACAACGATTATTTTTGGCACGATGCCTACAGTGAATACCCTGTGGTGGGTGTGACCTGGAAGCAAGCTATGGCTTTTTGCCACTGGCGTACCAAAATTAAAAACGACGCCCTGAAAGCTCAAGGAAAGCGTTCCGTGAACGCCTACCGCTTGCCTACTGAAGCCGAGTGGGAATACGCTGCGCGCGGGGGGATACAATCAGGCACCTATCCGTGGGGCGGTCCTTATTTGGTGGGAGACGATGGATGTTTCCTCGCCAATTTTAAACCGCAACGCGGAGATTACGCTACAGACTCAGCTTTGTATACCGTAGAGGCCAAGTCGTACACGCCCAACGACTACAACTTGTACAATATGGCGGGAAATGTTGCTGAGTGGACCATATCGAGTTACAGCGATAGCGCCTATGAGTACGTTTCCACGATCAACCCTTTTTCTGACGACCGTTCAAATCCGAACAAAGTAGTTCGGGGTGGTTCTTGGAAAGATGTTGCGTACTTTTTACAAGTGAGTACCAGAGATTACGAGCATATGGATAAGCCTAGAAGCTACATTGGTTTCAGAACGGTGCAAGACTATATGGGCGAAACCGGAGAAAAAGATCGAAGAAAACAATAAACAAGCGAACACACGCATGAAAACAGAACAAAGCAAGAAAGCTTCATTGTTGAAGAAATATGAAAATAAAGCCTATGGTTACGGAGCTTCCGTAGTTATTCTTGGGGCTTTGTTTAAATTGTTGCACTGGGAGATTGGACCTATAGATGGAGGACTTTTACTCGCTGTAGGTTTGATTACTGAAGCGTTGATATTTGCCTACTCAGCCATGCAACCCGTGGAGGAGTCTTGGGATTGGTCTCGCGTATATCCTCAGCTCAAGGGAGGCGCTGCCTCTGGTCCTGTTACGGACGCTGAAGGCTTATTGTCTCAAAAAATAGATAGCCTTTTGGCGGAGGCTAAAATTGATGCCGCGTTGATGGAAAAATTAGGCAACAGCATGCGTCAATTTGAAGCAGCCGCTCAATCAATAGCACCTACCGCAGAAGCGATGCGTTCCACCCAGCAGTACGCACAAGAACTGGATAAGGCAGCCCAACAGATGCAGGCGCTCAACCAATTGTACGCTGCTCAGCTTTCCAGCGCACAAATTCAAAAAAATGTACAAGAGAGCGTAGCTGAGAATGCGGCCGCCTTACAGGCACAGATGCAAGCTATGTCTCAAAACCTTGCTTCGCTCAACGCTGTTTACACAGCTATGTTGCAAGCGATGAACAAAAATAACTAAGCCCCATGGCCTCAGGAGCACAGTCGCCCAGACAGAAAATGATCAACTTGATGTACTTGGTATTCATCGCGATGCTCGCGTTGAATATGAGTAAAGAGGTGCTTTCTGCATTTGGGATGATGAACGAGAAATTGGAGACTTCTAACCGCGCATTGCAAGAGAGCAATGATTTGTTTTTGGAAGGACTAGCCCAAAAAGCTGGAGAAAATCCAGCCAAATTCCAATCGCTGTTAGAAAAAGGACAACAGGTCAAAGAACTTTCCGAAAGTTACTACGCTTATTTAGATGAGCTAAAAACACAGATGAAGGCGGAGGTCAAAGACGCCTCAGATTATCAAGTAATGGACCGAAGCGACTTTGTGGACCAATTGTTTTTTGGAGGGTCAGGACTCAAGAAAGAAGGACAAGATTTTCTCGATCGCCGCATCGATTACCGCGAACAAATGTTGGCAGTTTTACCAGAAAACATGCAATCGATTAAGGAGGCGGTAACACTTAGGTTCACTACGGGAGATGAAAATGGCCAAGTGACTAACCGCGAAGGACAAAAAGTAGCCTGGCTAAACTATAATTACGAGGGTTTTCCGCTCATCGCCTCCTTGACCAATGTCACTCAGATTCAGTCAGACGTCATGGCAAGCGCCCAAGATGCGTTAAAGGCCCTGTTAGAAGGACAACTCACCTCTGAAATCTCGTATACCAATTACACGACGTTGTTGGAACAGGAAAAATCCGCCTTTTACGCCGGAGAGACTTTTTCAGGAAACATTGTTTTAGGACGCAAAGATTCCTCTACTAAACCAAATGCAGTCCGCCTGACCATGGATGGCCGTCCACTCTCCGAGGGTAAAGATTTTACCATTGAACAGGGTCGTGTACACCTGACCGTCGGTGCCGGAAATCCAGGGGAACACACCATCAGCGGAGAATTAGTGTTTTTGCAGTCCGGGGAAGAAACCAAGGTGCCCGTATCAGCTCAGTTTTCTACTATAGCTAAGCCAGATGCAGCGGTCATATCTGCCGATAAAATGAACGTGGTGTATCGGGGATTAGAAAACCCCATGACGATATCTATACCCGGAGTGGCGGAAAACAATGTTACTGCAACTGCCCCAGGATTGCGCAAAGTTAAAGGCAGCAACTATGTGTTGGTGCCTGGAACAGGCAGGGAAGTGACCATCGTGGCTTCAGGAAAGCTGCCCGACGGAAAAGTCATTGAAACCAAACAGGTTTTTCGCATCAAGGAGATTCCAAGCCCCTCGGGAACAGTGCGCGGTGAGACGGGATCTTTAAAGATGAGTGCTGAAAATTTATCGATTTCCACGGTAGGAGCTGTTCTAGAAGATTTCGACTTTGATTTGAAGATATCTGTCAAATCATTCAAAGTCAAAATACCCGGGCAGCCCACCCTAGAGGTTTCAGGAACCAAGATGGATTCCAAGACCCAGTCAGCCATCAAAAGAGCCAAACGCGGTGATTTGATTCAGGTATTTGACATCGATGCAAACATCACCAACAACAATACGTACAAGCTTAAGAAAGTGGCTCCAGTATTGATAGAATTGACGAACTAACGCTTATGAACGCTACAAAAATATTTTGGTTTTGCGCCTTGTTGTTTGGCATGATGCCTTTGCGCGCACAAGAACCAGGGACGGGACAACCTACTCCGCCGGTAAAGAAAGAAACATTTTTGCTTAACGTTGTCGATAGGGACCAATATGAATCTGCGGTTGTTCAACGCAACACCAACGACCAGCCTATGCCTTATCCCTATGTAGAGGAGTCTGATGTCTTGTGGTCCAAGAGTGTCTGGGAAGTCATCGACTTAGATGAACGCATCAATGCCGCTTTGTATTACCCAACAGACACCCTCAATATTGAGTCGTACAGAAGGTCTTTGTTCGATGTGTTAATCGCCAACATCAAAAATGGCCGAATTAAATCTGTATATGCCGACACTTATTTCAAGGAGAAGCGCACGTATGCGGAATTGCAAGCGTCTCTGCAACGAGTAGATACTACGGATGCAGGTATTGCTCAATTTAATGCAGGTGATCGAGTATCTGAAGAGTATATCGATCGAAGAGCTATAGGAGCTGCGGATATCGAACAGTATTTGATCTACGGAACCTGGTATTTTGACAAGCGTATGGGCGAGCTGAAATATCGATTGCTCGCCATGGCACCAGTGGCTCCAGATGTCAACTTTATCGACGACGAAAGTGTAGATCCAGACGAAAATTTAGTGCCTCTGTTTTGGGTGTGGTACCCTTCGATCAGAAAGGTCATGGAAGAGGCCAAGGTGTATAACCCCGGCAACGAATTCAGGCCCATATCCTTTGATGCTTTGTTAAATGCCCGAAGATTTAATTCGATCATCGTCAAAGAAGGCAATGTGTTTGACAACCGGGCGATCAAAGACTACATCAAAGACAATGCCTTATTCCAGCTTTTGGAATCCAACCGCATCAAAGAGGCGATTAGGGATAAGGAACAGGACATGTGGAACTATTAAACAGCTAGCCCCTCGCGGGGCTTTTTTTATCTATGCAGGCATCTGATTCGTATTTGGTGGTGGGTTGGGGATTGGCCGCTATGGCTGTGGCTCGCCACTTTGAGTTGCGGGGTGTTCCCTTTGAGGTAATGAGCGATCGCTCCACCCATGCATCACGTGTGGCCGCAGGGGTATATAATCCCATTGTGCTGAGACGGTATAATTTGGCTTGGGATGCCGCGCGCTCTATACCCGAGGCGCAAAATTTTTACAGTGGTTTATCCGATGATCTAGGTATTCAAGTAGATGTGTCTCTACCTCTCTACAGGCGAATGGCCTCTGTGGAGGAACAAAACGGTTGGTACACAGCCATGGACAAACCTGGACTCATGCCATTTATGCATCCTGAAATCATTCACTATAAAAATCCGGGCTTGGACTTGCCATACGGCGTGGGGCCAGTGAAGCATACAGGTTGGGTGCGCACCGAAGAACTACTCGACACATACGCTGCTCAACTAACCCGACAAGGGGTGTTTAAGCACCAAACTTGGTCCGATGATCGATGGGATCACTCGACAAATACCTATGAGGGTCAGCCATATCGAGGAGTGGTTTTTGCCACGGGTTTTGGCATCACTCAGAGCAGTTATTTTGGGTATTTGCCTGTTCAGGGCACCAAAGGAGAACTGCTAACCATACATGCCCCAGGACTTCAGGAAGAGCATATTGTCAAGTCGGGAATCTTTTTATTGCCCCTAGGGGATGATTACTACCGAGTGGGCGCTACCTATAGCTGGAATGATCCCACAGAAACACCCACCGCATCGGCCAGGGTTCAGTTAGAAAAAGAACTCAAAATGCTATTGTTGATCGACTATAAAGTCATAGATCATCAGGCTGGTTTACGACCTACCGTGCCTGATCGCCGTCCCTTAGTGGGCACACACCCTACCTACCAGCATTTGTCAGTCATTAACGGTATGGGTTCTCGAGGCGTGGTGATGGCTCCGTCCGCCGCCAAAGCTTTGGTAGCTCATTTAATCGACAACGAACCCTTGCCCGAGGAAATTGACATTAAACGCTACGCGCGTTTTTTGGCCAGTTCAGGCTTGTAGTGGACAAAAATATTGATCCAAATATTTCTGGACAACCGTATGATCAATGGGTAAAACACTATGTTAGTGGCAAATATGGCAATAAACGCCTGCATCAACGTGCTGGAGAAAAATACATAGCTGATAATAAACGCAGCGACAGAGAAGGCGATTCCCACGCCATAACTCACATACATGGCTCCATAAAAAAAGGAAGGCTCGATACGGTATACCAAACCACAGTGACCGCATTGGTCATGCATTTTAAACAGACGACCTAGGTGATATGGATTTTGGTCCACATATATTTTTTCTTCGTGGCACTGTGGGCAACTTCCTGTTAAAATGCTGTATAGTTTGGTTCCTTTTTTTAACATTTGCAAAACTTTTCCCAAAAGTACGCATTAACCATATGTAGTGCGTAACCTAGATTACCAAACCCATGCTGAACATTCACAATTTATCTGTTTCTTTTTCCGGCGAATACCTCTTTGAGGAAATCTCCTTTCGCCTCAATGGAGGAGACCGAGTCGGTTTGATCGGCAAGAACGGTGCGGGCAAATCCACCATGCTTAAACTCCTCTCAGGAGATTTAGCTCCGGAT
>JBEAQS010000087.1:0-54339 GCA_041163765.1 Bacteroidota bacterium
TTGTTAGATTTAGATCCTTGAGAATTAGACACACTTCCCCTTAGGGTAGTTAGAGTGTGCCTAATCAGTACTTATGCCTCCGTTGAGTTTGAGTCCCCGATTTATTAGACATAGCGTTACAACTCATACAACAGTACGCTAATTCGTGAGTGCTTACTACAGGTATGGTTTGTAGCCCTTGCCAGGTGTCTCACTTGCACTTACCCGTTCTCTCCAGCATTTATCCTAAAGAACTAAACTTAGATCAGGACCAGCCGGAAAGTATTGAGCCAAAGTCTCTGGTCCCTATCCGACCTAAGTCTATAGGGATAACCAAGAGGTGTCAGATCTGTTTTAGTTTCAGAGGGCTATTTCAGCAAGAAGTTATTCACCAAAAGTGTTGAAATCGTAGCATTCTCTTGCTTTGAATCTGAAAAATTCAATTCGCATTAGGAAGAATATTATGTGTCAATTATGTGTCAAATTGGTGACACAAAAGTCATTTTGTGTCACATCAATTAAGAAGTAATTCTTAAATTGGGTTGTCAAGTTCTTTTAAACAATAAGGCTAAGCAACTGATTACAGAATTGGGGTAATCCCAATTGTGGAAAGGGCTCAAATAAAAATGGGCCCAACAAAATTAGTTGAGCCCAATAGCAAATCTGATTGATCCTTAAGTGACCTCGACAGGATTCAAACCTGTAACCTTCTGAGCCGTAATCAGATGCGCTATTCAGTTGCGCCACGAGGCCGTTTGCTTGATAAAGCGGGTGCAAATATAGAGTAAATATTCGTGTTTTACAAAAATTAACGGGTGCCTATAAACTAATTTTTAGAGCTTTTGGGGTTGGTAGCTTCCAAGGCTCTGGCCGTCACGTAGTAGCGATAGCCAATCAGCAAGATTTGCCAGCGCGAGGCTTTGGCTAGATCAATGCGTTTTTTGGTCAAACTGGGCAATATTAGTTTGTTGGCTTTAGCCAAAAGGGGAAACATCCAATTCATGGGTGCAAGATAAAAACCTTGGGCTATATTTGGGACAAAATCAGCGGAAAGCATGGATTATTTATTGTTGGTCTTAGGTCTTGTTATTCTAGTGCTAGGAGGTGATTGGTTGCTCAAAGCAGCGGTCTCTTTGTCACTGCAACTCCATGTGCCCAAAATTGTTATTGGGCTGACGGTGGTTTCATTTGCCACCTCTGCGCCTGAATTGATTGTGAGTATTAAGTCAGCCTTGGATGGTTTTCCAGATTTAGCGGTTGGCAATGTGGTGGGATCAAACATCGCCAATCTGGGTTTAGTTCTTGGCATTACGTTGCTTTTGGGAACTATTGAAGTGACTTCAAGTTTTTATAAATCGGATTGGCCAGCGATGATGTTGGCTTCAGTGCTCTTATACGTTTTTGTATTTAGGGATTACACCATCAGTACTGCGGAGGGATGCGTACTCCTTGGGTTGCTTTTTTTGTTTATTAGCTACATTATTACCTTTCAAAAGCCAGCCGTGGTTGATGAGTTGCCAGAGGATGATGTATTGCTTTCTCAAGGTAAAACATGGGGTTTTCTAGCCCTTGGAGGCCTAGCCTTGTGGGGTGGGTCTGAGATTTTGGTCAGCTCTGCAGTATCCATTGCTACTTCACTTGGTGTCTCGGATCGGATTATTGGGATCACGGTGGTTTCTGTGGGGACTAGTATTCCAGAGCTTGCGGCCTCCGTGATGGCTGTGTTGAAAAAAGAAAAAGCGATTTCCTTAGGAAACCTAGTAGGGTCCAATATATTTAATGTATTTGCCGTTTTGGGCATCACTTCCATCATCACACCGATTAAGATTTTAGATGTTGGTTTAGTCGACAGTGATCTATGGTGGATGCTGGCCTTTGCCTTAGTGCTGCTTCCCTTGGTGTTTTTGCCCAAGGGGCTTAGGCTCAATTGGAAAGACGGTCTTGTACTTCTAGTGATGTACGGGGCTTTTTTATACCAAACTCTCAGATAGGAGCAAAAAAAAACACCGCCGAAGCGGTGTTTTCATATAGAGTTCATCAGGATTAAATCTTGGCAGATTTAACTGTCTTAATGATGCGTGAAGCCACTTTGTAGGGGTCAGCATTAGAAGCAGGTCTTCTGTCTTCCAAATAACCTTTCCAGCCGTGCTCCACAGCGTAGAGTGGAATACGGATTGATGCTCCACGGTCAGAAATACCGTATTTAAAGTCGTGGATAGAGGCAGTTTCGTGCTTTCCAGTAAGACGTTGGTCGTTGAATTCACCGTACACAGCGATGTGCTCAGCAGTAACAGGTCTGAATGCTTCGCAAATAGCTTCAAAAGTTTTGCGGTCTCCACAAGTTCTCAATGTGGTGTTGGAGAAGTTAGCGTGCATACCAGAACCATTCCAATCACCTTTGATAGGTTTTGGGTGGTATTCAATATAGAAGCCATACTCTTCAGTTAAACGATCGAGTAGGTAACGGGCGATCCAAATTTCATCTCCAGCTTTCTTAGCTCCTTTAGCAAATAATTGGAACTCCCATTGTCCGCAAGCAACTTCTTGGTTGATCCCTTCAAAGTTTAGTCCAGCGGCGATACATAAATCGGCGTGGCGCTCTACTAGCTCACGACCGTGGGTGTTTTTTCCACCAACGGAGCAGTAGTACAAACCTTGTGGTCCAGGATATCCACCTACGGGGAAACCAAGTGGCAACAAAGTTTGGGTGTCCATGATAAAGTATTCTTGTTCAAAACCAAACCAGAAATCGTCGTTGTCGTCATCGATGGTTGCTCTAGCATTGGATTCATGTGGTGTTCCATCTGCATTGTATACCTCATTCATCACCAACCAACCATTATCTCGGGCTGGATCAGGATATACAGCTACAGGTCTTAGGATACAGTCAGAAGAACCGCCTTCTGCTTGTTTGGTTGAACTTCCGTCAAAAGACCAGTCTTTTAAGTCTTCTAATTTTCCGCTGAAGTCATCGACTACTTTGGTTTTACTTCTTAAGTTAGCGGTAGGAAAATAACCGTCCAACCAGAGGTATTCTAATTTTGATTTGGCCATGGTAGGGTGTTTTAGGTTTATTGCGGGTCAAAAATATACATTTTAGCTCATCCTGTCTGAAGTTTGTGGGGGTATTTATTAAAAATTACCTCATATTTTTCAACACCCCTCCTTCAATGGGGGGTATTTTGTGAAAAACATATTTTTTTGTGTTTATTTTGTAGAATTAATCATTTAGCTATGTCTCAGCACATTCATCCACTAAACTCACTAACTTCTTCAGCACTTGATGGAGTGCGAAGATCCTCTTATTTCGGCGATCGCGTATTTGGGCAGCAGCCAATGTTGCAGTATTTGACCAAGGATGCTTTGGAAGCGGTGCAGTCCGCAGTGGTGTCTGGATCTAAAATTGAGCGCAAAATAGCTGATCAAGTGGCCGAAGGGATGAAAACCTGGGCGATTGAGCGCGGCGCTACCCATTACACCCATTGGTTTCAACCGCTTACCGGGGCCACTGCGGAAAAACACGACGCGTTTTTTGATTTGACGCCCAGTGGTCAACCCCTAGAGCGATTTGGCGGGGGGCAGTTGGTGCAACAGGAGCCAGACGCTTCTAGTTTTCCCAGTGGGGGAATACGCAATACCTTTGAAGCTAGGGGGTACACGGCCTGGGATCCAAGTTCTCCAGCTTTTATCTACGAGTCCACTTTGTGTATTCCGACCATATTTGTCTCCTACACCGGCGAAGCTTTAGACAACAAAGCTCCTTTGCTCCGGGCATTAAATGCGGTGGATGAAGCGGCTACCGAAGTGGCGCGTTATTTTGACAAGTCAGTCAATAAGGTATACGCTACCTTGGGGTGGGAACAGGAATATTTTTTGGTCGATAAATCCCTGGCGCAATCCCGTATAGATTTGATGTCTGCGGGGCGTACCTTGATCGGTCAGGCCTCTGCTAAAGGACAACAATTGGACGATCATTATTTTGGTGTGATTCATTCTAGGGTTCTGGCCTTTATGAACGACCTGGAGATCGAGTGCATGCATTTGGGTATTCCGGTAAAAACCAGGCACAATGAGGTAGCCCCCAATCAGTTCGAGTTAGCTCCTGTTTTTGAGGAGGCCAATCTGGCCGTGGACCACAACCTATTGTTGATGGATGTCATGGAAAAGATGGCGGACCGCCATCAGTTTAAGGTGCTGTTCCACGAAAAACCATTTGCCGGAATCAATGGCTCGGGCAAACACAACAACTGGTCGCTGTCCACCGATACCGGAGTGAATCTGCTCAGTCCAGGGTCTACACCGATGAAAAACCTCCAGTTTTTGACCTTTTTTATCAATACCATTAAAGCGGTAGATACCTATGAGTCCTTGCTCAGGGCTTCGATTAGCTCCCAGAGCAATGACCAGAGATTGGGTGGTCACGAGGCGCCACCCACGATATTCTCTGTGTTTATCGGCGATCAACTCAGCGCTGTATTGGATGAGTTGGAAGGCGTTTCTCTGGGCAAATTATCCCCTGAAGAAAAAACCGAGCTCAAACTCAATGTAGTGGGGAAAATTCCAGAGATCCTCAGGGACAATACGGACAGAAATAGAACCTCGCCATTTGCCTTTACAGGTAATAAGTTTGAGATGAGAGGTGTGGGCGCTAAGGCCAATTGCGCCAAGCCGATGACGGCCCTCAACACCGCTGTGGCGGATCAGTTACAATGCTTTAAAAAAGAGGTAGACGATTTAATCGAGAAAAAGAAACTCAAAAAGGACGAAGCTATATTTAATGTTCTTAGAGAGTATATCAAAACCTCCAAGCGAATTCGTTTTGAAGGAGATGGTTATGGTCAGGCATGGATTGATGAGGCGTTAAAAAGGGGATTGAGCAACGCTCGCCATACACCTCAGGCTCTTGAAGTGCTGGCTAGTGATTTAGTGATCGATCTTTTTGAGCGCACTAAAGTATTGAGCAAAACAGAGCTGAAAGCGCGCCATCAAGTGGAACTGGAAGCCTATGTGCTTCACACCCAAATAGAAGGGCGAATATTGGATGAGTTGGTATACACCCAGATTATTCCCGGAACCATAGATTATCTGAATGTTTTGGGGACACGGGTAATGCAGGATCAGACTATTTACGGTGTGGATCAAGCCAAATCGCACACCGCACAAGATTTGTTGACGACCATAAACGATCATTTATTTCAACTCAAGGCGGAAACCGATCAGATGATTGAAGCGCGAAAAAAAGCCAATGCGTTAACCGATGTTTCTGCCAAGGCCCATGCGTATGCCCAGGATATTGCCCCTAGATTTGAACGCATTCGCGTGCATGCAGATAAGTTAGAGCGCTTTGTGGCAGAGGCGCATTGGCCATTGACCAAATACCGGCAGCTTTTGTTCCTGAAATAGGTTGTTTTTAGGGCATTTGCCTTATTTTTGTGCAAATTTTATTCATGACTCAATCAGCAAGCGACAGGTATCATCAGCGGGGTGTTTCCGCCACAAAAGATGAGGTGCACCAAGCCATTGCGCAAATAGATAAGGGCTTGTTTCCTCAAGCATTTTGCAAAATTGTTCCGGATTATCTCACAGGTGATGAAGCGTATTGTTTGGTGATGCATGCGGATGGAGCGGGTACTAAGTCCGCTTTGGCCTACATGTATTGGAAAGAAACCGGTGACTTATCGGTTTGGAAAGGGATTGCTCAAGATGCCTTAATCATGAATATCGACGACTTGATTTGTGTAGGAGCTACCGACCACATCATGTTGTCCTCCACGATTGGTCGCAATAAAAACTTAATTCCTGGTTCGGTGATTGGCGCTTTGATCAACGGAACCCAGGAACTCATCGATGATTTAGCGCGTTATGGGATTACCATACATGCCACTGGCGGGGAAACTGCAGACGTGGGTGATTTGGTGCGTACCATCATTGTCGATTCAACAGTTACCGCCCGCATGAAACGGAGCGAAGTCATCGACAATGCGCGAATTCAGGCAGGTGATGTCATTGTGGGACTCGCCTCATTTGGGCAGGCGACCTACGAAAGTCAATACAACGGGGGTATGGGCAGCAACGGACTTACCTCAGCCAGACATGATGTTTTTGGGCAAGGTCTAGCTCAAAAATATCCCGAGAGCTTTGATCCACAAGTGCCGAGTGAACTCGTGTACAGCGGTGCCATGGGTTTATTGGATCCGGTTCCTGGCAGTCCGCTCAATGCCGGTCAGTTGGTGCTTTCACCCACCAGAACCTATGCGCCGATTGTTAAAAAGGTTTTGTCCCAACTTGATCGCAGTTCGATTCACGGAATTGTTCACTGCAGCGGTGGTGCGCAGACTAAGGTGCTGCATTTTGTGAAGGGGCTTCACGTGATCAAGGATCAATTATTTGATGTGCCGCCTTTGTTTCAGTTGATTCAGGAGCAGTCAAAAACGGATTGGAAGGAGATGTACCAGGTGTTTAACTGTGGACATCGACTAGAATTTTATGTGCCAGAACACCAAGCGCAGGCCATTATGGATATTTCAAAAAGCTTTGGCGTAGACGCCCAAGTAATCGGACGTGTGGAGGCAGCTCCTCAAGCAAAAGTAAGTATACACAGTCCATACGGACAATTTGACTACAGCGCATAGGCGCCATAAATTATGATTTTACAACAACTACAGGCCGTCAAACAGCGGTTTGACGAATTATCAGACCTCATCATTCAACCGGATATCATCTCGGATCAGAAGCGGTATATCGAGATCAATAAGGAATACAAGGACATGAAAGCAGTGATGGAGAAGCGCGCTGAGTATCTTCAGCTGCTTGACTATCAAAAAGAAGCTGAGGAAATTTTAGCGGATGGAAGCGATGCTGAAATGGTGGAAATGGCCAAACTTCAATTGGAAGAAGCGAAATCCGGAATTCCACAACTCGAGCAGGATATTAAATTGTTGTTGGTGCCTAAAGATCCAGAAGACGCCAAGAATGTAGTGGTGGAGATTCGCGCGGGTACGGGTGGTGATGAAGCGAGTATATTTGCCGGGGATCTGTTTCGCATGTACACCAAGTTTTGTGAATCCAAAGGTTGGAAGACCAATGTGATCGATCTCAGTGAGGGTACCAGTGGCGGATACAAAGAAATTCAGTTTGAAGTAATGGGAGAGGATGTATACGGTACCCTAAAGTTTGAGGCCGGAGTTCACCGCGTTCAGCGCGTTCCTCAAACAGAAACACAAGGGCGCGTACATACGTCTGCAGCAACGGTTATGGTATTGCCTGAGGCTGAAGAGTTTGATGTGCATATTGACCCTAAAGACGTGCGTATTGACTTTTTCTGTTCTTCAGGTCCAGGAGGTCAGTCGGTGAATACTACCTATTCAGCGGTTCGTTTAACCCACTTACCCACAGGTTTAGTGGCTCAGTGTCAGGATGAAAAATCACAGCACAAAAATAAAGACAAGGCATTTAGGGTATTGCGCTCTAGGCTGTACGATATGGAACTCGCCAAACGCCAAGAGGAAGACGCCGCTAAACGCAACTCTCAGGTCAGCAGCGGAGATCGATCGGCTAAAATTCGCACCTATAATTATCCACAAGGCAGGGTGACGGATCACCGTATAAATTTGACCTTGTACGACTTACCCAACATCATGAACGGTGATGTAGGACGCGTTATGGAGGAATTAAAGATGGTAGACAACACGGAACGACTTAAAGCTCAAGCAGATGTCTTCTAAAGCCCCTTTTCACTATCCCGCGGAACAAAAAGCGCTGACTGAATCAATCAGGCGAAAAAAATCGTTTTTGTGCGTCGGGTTAGATGTGGATTTAGACAAAATTCCCCCTCATTTATTGGGGGAGGAAGATCCTATTTTTGCCTTTAATAAAGCCATTATTGACGCTACACACACCTACGCAGTAGCCTATAAGCCCAATACGGCATTTTATGAAGCCTATGGGGCTGCAGGTTGGCAGTCCTTGGAAAAGACGGTGCGTTATATTCAGTCAATAGACCCAACTCTTTTTACCATTGCTGACGCCAAGCGCGGTGATATAGGCACCACGGCTGATCGATATGCTCAAGCATTTTTTCACTCCATGGATTTTGATTCAGTTACTGTAGCTCCTTATATGGGTAGGGATTCCATTGAGCCATTTTTGGCACATCCTGGGAAAACAACCATTTTGTTGGGGCTGACATCAAATCCAGGATCTGCTGATTTCGAAACGATCCATATCGGCAAACACCCGATGTATCAAGAAGTGATGCAAAAGGCACTGACCTATGCGCATAGTGAACGATTAATGTTTGTAGTCGGGGCTACACAAACCCAACACATAGCTGCCATCAGACAGATAGTGCCTCATCACTTTTTCTTAGTACCTGGTGTGGGTGCTCAAGGAGGTAGTTTGTCTGAAGTGTGTCGTTACGGGTTAAATCCAGCTGTGGGGTTGTTGGTCAATGCTTCCAGAGCGATTATTTATGCAGGTAAGGGGATTGATTTTGCCGCGGATGCCCAAGCGGCTGCCCAATCGCTTCAAGCAGAAATGGCGGAGGCGCTAGAGGCGTATGTTATGTCATAGGGATGTATAAAAGCAAAGCCAACATCGCTGCTGGCCCTACCTACTCACTCAAAAAAAAACTAAACTATCTAGATGGAATGATCTAGATGTGTCATGAAAAAATTGCGTTATACTTTAACAACGCGCTGTATTTCAATTTATTGTGTGAGTAAGTAAATTATTTTGCAAGTTGACGTACCCAGGTGCGGTACATCCTTCTAAACGTCAAAGTTTCTCGTTTAACGAGTCGCACATAATCGATGTCTGGGGCTTTGTCGTACTCTAGTCCTCTGCAATAGGAAAGCAAGTTTTTAATTAATGATTGAATATATGCCACGTGGGATTTTTGATCTGTCTGTGTCGTATGGATCAATCTTTTTATCGATTCGCTGAGTTGTGCGCAATCTGTTCTTAGATCGATGGCAATGTGCTGCCTCAGGCTTAACGAACGGTACCCTATTCCGTAATGCGCATCCAATACTTCATCGACCAATAAGGCATGACCCATCCTTTGCAGCTCGTCTGCTTTAAGGAAAATTCTTTGGGAGTATTTCTCGGCGTTCATTATTTCAAAATTACAAGGGAAACACCTATATTTACCTTATTATTTAAGGATAACTAATGTATTTGTTTAATTAAATTAGGAAATGTCTGCTATTTTTTATGATTTCCAAACTAGATGAAAAAGACTGGGTGATTTTAAATCATTTACAGCGAAATGCCCGGTTGTCATTGACTGAATTATCTCGCTCAGCAGGACTTTCCGCCCCCACGGTGAGCGACCGAATCGCCAAGATGGAACATGAGGAAGTACTCACAGGCTATCAAGCGTCGGTTTCCTACATAAAAGCGGGTTATCAGCTAAAAGCTATGGTGATGCTGCGGGTGTTTATGGGTAAACTACCTCCGTTTCTTGAAGTGGTTAAAAGTTTCCCTGAAGTCTTAAATTGCTACCGAATTACGGGAAATGAAAACATCATCATGGAAGTGGTGTTGGAAGATCAGTTTCACCTGGAAAGATTTATCGATAAAATGATCAAATATGGAGAGACTCGGACCCATATCATTCTTTCAGAGGTGGTGTCCAATGCGCCCATTCAACCCAAAACTAAGTCGAGATGAAGCGAATATTGATTTTATTGGTGACAGGCACCCTGATGTCGTGTGGAGAAAAAAAATACCACGACGAGAAACTAGCTCCCATAGCTCAAGTTTCTGACAGTTTAGTACAGGCTGCGATGAAGTATCAACTCAATTTGGATCGGGAGTTTATGGATGCCGCACAAACACCCTTATTGGAAAAGGATCGAGTTGATTTTGAGGGGTTAGACTATTTTCCCTTAAATCCTGAGTTGATCGTGATGGCGACACTGGTGCGTACTCCGCAAACTCTGCCGTTTATGATGCCTACGACTACCGAACGCATGACTGAAGAGCGTATCTATGGCCAATTGATGTTTACATTAAATGGAGCGGACTTTAAACTTCCCGTGTATCAGAGCAGTGAACTGATGAATACGGAGCAGTACAGCGATTATTTATTTTTACCTTTTACCGACCTCACTAATGGGCAGGAAACCTATATCGGTGGTCGATACTTGGATTTGCGCATACCTCAAGGAGACGTCATTATGCTTGATTTTAATAGGGCCTACAACCCTTATTGCGCCTACAACAAAAAGTATTCTTGTCCCATAGTTCCTCCGGCCAATCATCTTCCTATTCGCATAACAGCGGGAGTTAAAGCCTTTAAGCCTTCTGCTAAAAACAAATAACCCACGCCGTTGGCGTGGGTTATTTAGGTCGTGGTTCGATTTGGTTTAGAACGCGTAGATGGCGGCCAGTACAAAAGAACTCAAGCTTTTGTTGGCAGCTAGACTATTGTTTAAGAATACGGGCTCTGAAGCACTGTCTAGTCGGAGTTCTGGTTTCAGGATGAGGTTGCCAATTTGTGAGCTACCTGTCAAAGTAAGCGCAAGAACCGAGGTGTCTTCAGCCTCGCCACCTATGGCTCCAAAGGCGCCGCTTTCTGCAAAGTATTCTCCCCTAAGTCCTAAGGTGAACGTCTCAGACGTTTTGAATTGAGGATATAAGGCAACACCGGAGAACCCTGTTCCGTCAAGGTCATAGCTGGCTGCGTTAATGCCTAAATACACAGATTCGCTTAGGTCAAATCCACCGGTATAGTCAATTTCAAATCCGCCATTGTCTGAAAGCAGGTTGATGTATTGGCCTTTGTACCCCAATTGAGCTCCCCAAGCATAAGTGTTGGTTGGGTTGTATTCGGTCAAATCAGTGGGGTTGAGTACTGCTAGCATAGCGCTGAAATCTCCACCTAGATCAAAGTTGGCTTTTAAACCAGTGTGGCTAAACGGTCCATAAGAAAATAGGTATGAGGTGCTGTAGTTGACGTTTACCGAGGGGGAAATCACTTCGTAGCCCAAGAAGGTATTGAAATTACCTAAGGTTAGGGTGACTGCATCACTCACGTTCCAATAGGCGTACAATTGGTTCACAATATTTCCAGTAGCGCTGTTCATCGGAGAGTTAAAAATAGCGTCTGTTCCTCTGGGTCCAAAAGCTAGGTCAGCTACAAATCCTACTTTTTCCTCTTCGTAACCCAATACGATGTTGGCCATGCCCAGCGAAAATCCGTTGAGGTTGGCAAATGAGCTGCCAGGCACTTGAGCGTTTTCGCCACTGTTGGGTGCGTTTAGGTTGTTTCTGAAATAGGTATCAATAGTTCCGCTCAAGGATAAAGCAGGTTTTTCTTCTTGTGCTGATGACAAAGCGGTTGCAGAGATACATGCGGCAAAGAATATTTTTTTAGCGATCTTTGAAAAGTGTACTGAGGTCATGTTTGTTTGTTTAGCGTGAGTGTTAAATGATATACGTTCCGAGGTACCCCGCGGAGTGTACTGCCATACACTCCGCATTTTTTTATGGGCACATCAATTATATTAGTGTTGGTTCATTCTGAAATCTGAATAAGCATCCATGCCGTGTTCGTGTAGATCAAGTCCTTCTAGTTCCTCTTGTTTTGACACGCGCAGACCGATGGTTTTCTTGAGGGTAAACAAAATGATCCAAGCGGAAGCAACACAGAAAGCGCCTACTATACCTACCCCGGTGAGTTGGTAGAGGAATTGATCCACTCCTGCTTTGGCTCCAAATAGCCCTACGGCTAGTGTGCCAAAGATGCCGCAAATCAAGTGAACAGCTACCGCACCTACAGGATCATCCAGTCTTAGTCGGTCAACTAGTGCCACAGCGAGTACGATGATCGCTCCGGCAATCAGTCCAATAATCACTGCATCATTAGGGGACATTTGATCTGCTCCCGCAGTGATTCCGACCAAGCCACCTAAGATACCGTTGAGGAACATAGTCAAATCATAATTTTTGTAGCGGATCGCTGAAAGGATAAAGGCACCAAATCCACCTGCTGCAGCTGCCAATGATGTGGTGACCAATACGAGTGAGGTGGCACCTGGATCTGCAGAGAGTACAGAACCTCCGTTAAAGCCAAACCAACCCAGCCAAAGAATTAATACCCCAGCTGTGGCCAAAGGAATATTGTGGCCAGGAATCGCATTGATTTTTCCGTCTGCACCGAATTTGCCGATACGTGGTCCCAACAGGAAGATAGCGATCAGCGCTGCCCAACCGCCTACGGAGTGCACCAAAGTAGATCCGGCAAAATCGTAGAAGCCACCGTTCTCTCCACCCAATGTAGTCAAGAAGCCGCCGCCCCACTGCCAAGAACCTACGATGGGATATACAATACCCACGTAGATAATGGTAAAGATCATAAAGGCGCCGAGTTTTACGCGTTCAGCAACAGCTCCAGACACAATGGTCGCCGCTGTGGCGGCAAACATTCCTTGGAACAAGAAGTCTGTCCAGTAGGTATAGCCACCCGAGGCGTACTCTGGGGTAAGTCCGTTCTCTGGAAGTGGAAGGCCAAATCCTGCAAATCCAAGGTAACCGTTAAAGTCACCTGGATACATTAGGTTAAATCCAGCTACGTAATAGAGCAGTAAACCGGCGCAGATGATAAAAATGTTTTTAAAAAGAATATTGATGGTGTTTTTTTGGCGGGTCAACCCAATTTCTAAGAAGGAAAATCCTAAGTGCATAAAAAACACTAAGGCGGTTGATACCATCATCCAAATATTGTTGGCGGTAAATAAAGCAGTGTCCATAATCTATTTGTATTGACGTGTTAGTTAATTCCGGCGTGGCCGTTTTCTCGAGTTCTAATTCGGTAGGCTTCTTGAATTTCAGAGACAAATATTTTTCCGTCACCTACATTGCCGGTTTGGGCTGCGTTGAGTATGGTTTCAATGGTACGCTCCAAAAAGTCATCGGATACCACGATGGTGAGGTATCTTCGTTGGATATCAGATGTGCTGTATGAGATTCCTCGGTATACGTGGCCCTCTTTTTCATTTCCGACTCCAGTAACATCCCAATAGCTAAAGAAGTTTACTTCGATGCTGTGTAGCGCATCCTTGACTTCGTCAAACTTGGATTTGCGGATAATTGCTTCGATTTTTTTCATGGTGTTGGTTTTTATTTTTGGCAAACATATACATATATAACGTACACCCCCTAATTTTTTGGGGGTATTTGGTAAAAATTATGAATTAATCAAATTATACCCCATTAAATTATGGGGTATAATTATTTGAAATGACATTTTTTGATTAAAACACTCAAAATTAAGGGGGGGGTAAATAAAAAAAGGGCGCCAACAGCTGTTGGCGCCCTTAAAAAGGGGGTGATTGAATTTATCGTTTAAATAAAGTCAATTTAAGCAGGAAGAGCAAAGCGATAAATAAGGCAAATGCCCATAGTACCCGAGCGGAACCAGGGTAGGTTTTTTTGTGGTGCGTTAATTCTTTTCGATACGACCAAATAGTGATCGCGACAAAAGAGACAAAAAATAAGGCGGCAAAAACGAGTTGTCCTTTAGTGAACATATCTGTATTTTTGGCAAAGGTACATATAAATCTCCCTGATGAAAGACAAGATTAAAGCCGTTCAGGCATTTCACACCGCATTTGGGTTGGGTTACAGCCAAACCCCGTTGGCCACGCTAGGAGTGGATAAAAATCAATTGCGCTTCCGGTTGATGGATGAGGAAAACAAAGAATACCTAGAAGCGGCCATGGCCGGTGATTTGGTGGAAGTAGCAGATGCTTTGGGAGACATGCTCTATATATTGTGTGGTACCATTATCGAGCATGGACTTCAGGATAAAATAGAGGAGGTATTTGCCGAGATACAACGCTCCAACATGAGTAAATTGGGCGCTGATGGTCAACCGATTTATCGAGAAGACGGCAAAGTGATGAAGGGGCCTAATTACAGCCCGCCTGACCTCGCTAAGGTGCTTTCTAGTACGCCTTAACTCGCCATCCAAAAGGATCTGGCGCTAGGTTGCGTTGAAGGTCGGTTAGTTTTTGCTTGAATAATTCAGCATAACTATCCGGTTGTTCTTGCAGTTCATATTTTTGCTCTTTATACCCAAAACCTTTGATGGGACTTACTACGGCAGCAGTTCCAGCACCAAATAATTCTTTTAAGGTACCGTTTTGGTGGGCGTCTAGAATTTCTTGCACTTTAATTGGGCGCACCACTAGGTCAATACCTAAAGCCTTGGCCATGTCGATTAAGCTCTTGCGGGTCACCCCATCTAAAATACTATCGCTGGTTGGTCCTGTGATCAATTGATCCCCGATGCGCACAAAAACATTCATGGTCCCAGCTTCTTCGATGTATTCGTGGGTGGCAGCATCGGTCCAAACCACTTGCTGAAACCCTTCTTCGTGGGCAAGTTTGGTAGGATAGAATTGACCTGCGTAATTTCCGGCCGCCTTGGCATAGCCAAATCCTCCTTTGGCCGCCCTTGAATAGTGTTCGGCAATTTTTACGCGCACCTCACCAGCAAAATAAGCATTGACGGGGCTGCAGATGATGATAAAGGAGTATTCTGTCGCTGGATTGGCCGCTACACCAGCTTGAGTGGCAATCACAAAAGGTCTGATGTACAATGAATTATTGGCTCCCGGCTTGATCCAGTCTTGCTCTAACTCAAGTAAGGCACTTAGGCCGTCCATGAAATAGGCTTGTTCGAAAGCGGGCATGCACAAACGCTCACAAGAACGGTTGATGCGTTTGAAATTTTCTTCAGGCCGAAACAGCCAAGCATCCCCTTGATCATCTCTGTAGGCTTTCATGCCTTCAAATACCGCTTGTCCGTAGTGGAATACTCTAGCTGAAGGGGGAAGGCTAATGTTTTGATAGGGAATGATTCTCGGAATACTCCAGGCTCCATTTTTGTAGTCGCTCATCATCATGTGATCGGTAAATATTTGTCCGAATCCCAGCTGATTAAAATCTACTTGACCGATTTTTGAGGTAGGTGCTTTTTCTATAGTGATGGGCGTTCCGAAATCCTTCATTTTGATAAAATTTGATCTACCAAAATTAAACATTTATTCCCCTGATTTCTTTTAATTTTTGTGATATAATCAGCACCTTTGTGAACCTGACATTTATTTATGGACGTGCGCCAACACCAAATTCAACCTACAGCAGACGGATCAAATACTTTGTTGATGCCGGCTTTGGGAGAAACCTACCATTCCAAACACGGGGCGTTACAGGAAGCGGTGCACGTGTTTATTGAGGCGGGATTTCACGCTGTGGAAGTTCAGCCTTTGCGCATTTTAGAGATCGGATGGGGGACAGGGTTGAATGCCCTGCTCACTTGGTCTGAAGCGCATAAAACACAGCGAAAAGTTCACTACACCGGGATTGAAGCTTATCCAGTACCCTGGGATATGGCGCAAACCATGGATTACCCTCAATGGGTAGAAACTCCTGGTGCTGCTGATTTTTTTGAACAGATGCACCTGATGCCTTGGGGTGAACCCCGCATGTTAGCTACTTTGTTCACTTTGGAAAAGAAAGAGATGCTTTTCGAAGATATCCGGTTTTCCGCCCAATTTGATCTGATCTATTTTGATGCTTTTGGCGCTCGAGTTCAGCCTTGGCTTTGGGAGAAACCAATCTTTGAGAAAATGTACGCGGCCTTGGTAGAGGGTGGAGTGTTAGTAACCTATGCGGCTAAGGGCAGTGTGCGTCGGGCCATGATAGAGGTGGGCTTCTTGGTAGAACGATTGCCCGGACCTCCTGGTAAACGAGAGATGCTCAGAGCCGTTAAACCTATATAAATCAAACTGATGAAAGAATTTTGGAACCAACGATACGCCCAAGAAGCTATGGCTTATGGGGACGCGCCCAATGCCTTTTTTAAAGAGCAAATCGATGCCTTAGCCCCAGGGCGCATATTGCTTCCCGCTGAGGGTGAAGGACGTAATGCTGTTTATGCCGCCTCTTTAGGTTGGGAGGTTTGGGCTTATGATTGGAGTGAGGTCGCTAGAGAGAAAGCCTTAAATTATGCTGCTAAACAAGGGGTAACCATTGATTATCTACTTGGATCTTTGGATGAACTACCCCAGCGTCCTGACTTTTTCGACGCCATCGCTTTGATTTACGTACATTTCCCGGATCAAATACGCCAAAATCAGATGCGTCTTTTGCAGTCTTGGTTAAAGCCAACAGGGAGACTACTTTTAGAGGGTTTTTCCAAAAAACATCCCCAGTACCAAGCGCTCAATCCGCTCGTTGGAGGACCAAAAAATGCTGACCAATTATATGATCTAGACGATTTACTGACAGATTTTGATCTGTGTCACTCGCTTATGGCGGTCGCTCAAGAAATTGAGCTCGAAGAAGGTTCTTGTCATTGCGGTACGGCTCATGTGATCCGGTTACATCTAGAAAAATTATGAAGTATTTAATCACAGGAGCTACCGGATTGGTCGGCACTTCATTGGTCCATGCTCTTTTAGACAGAGGCGTGGAGGTGAATTACCTCACCACACAGGTAACAGGCAAGTCTAGATTTTCTAAAGCCCGGGAATTTCACTGGGACCCCATAAATGGACTCATGGATAGCCGAGCGCTTGAAGGAGTGTCGGTAGTTATTCATTTGGCTGGTGCCTCTATCGCTAAGCCTTGGACCAAGACCTACAAAAAAGAGATCCTCGACAGTAGGGTTGAGGGATTAAACGTGTTGGCTCAAGCGATTAATGAGGGCCATTTTCCCGTGGTTAAATTGGTTGCGGCTTCAGCAACAGGGATTTATCCCAGCGATCTGGAACAGGTGTATACCGAAGAGAGTACAGCGGTTGCCCAAGACTTTTTAGGAGAGGTAGTTCAACGCTGGGAAGCTGCAGCAGACCAATTCAACAAACAGGGTATAGAGGTAGTTACCTGTAGGTTTGGCCTAGTTTTTTCCCTATCCTCGGGTAGTCTTCCTGCCATGGTGGCCCCTGTCCGTTGGGGAATAGGATCTGCCCTAGGAAATGGTCAGCAGTGGCAGTCGTGGATTCATCTGGGTGATTTAACGAAACTTTTGATCTGGTGTGCTGCTGAAGCACCATCAGGTGTGTATAATGCGGTTGCTCCTAATCCATTGAGGCAAATAGATTTGGCTCACTCGATTGCTCGCTGTTTGCACAAGCCTTTTTGGGCACCTGCGGTACCCAGTTTTGTGCTGAAATTGATTTTGGGAGAACGATCCGCCTTGGTGTTATCCAGTCAACGGGTAAGTGCGGATAAAGTGATCCGTGCAGGTTTTGTTTTTGATTTTCCTGAAATATCATCAGCCCTGACAGATTTATTGGGTACCTCTAGATGACAATTTGACATTGACAGTTGAATTGGCCCTAGATTTGCCTTGTATAGAATCAAATTATTTCATCCTATGAGCGAAGATTTAAACCAAACGGGAGCACCGCAAGAGCCAGAAACTGAAAATAACGAACAGTCGGCTGCTGCCCCTAAAAGCGAAAAAAAATCTAAGAAAGATAAACAAGCAGAACTAGAGCAGGCTTTAGCAGACGAAAAAGATAAATTTCTTCGATTGTTTGCTGAGTTTGAAAATTATAAAAAACGCACGGTTAAAGAGCGAATGGATTTGTTCAAAACTGCTGGACAGGAAGTAATTACGGCTTTATTACCTGTGGTTGATGACTTTGAAAGAGCGTTGAAAGAAATCGCTAAATCAGAAGAAAAGGAACTTTTTGTGGGCGTAGAGTTAATCAGTCAAAAGCTTACCCAAGTATTACAAAGCAAAGGATTGGCCTTGGTCGAAGTAGTTACTGGAGCGGATTTTGATGCAGACATTCACGAAGCGATTACCCAGATACCAGCGCCAGATCCGTCTTTAAAAGGCAAGGTGGTGGACGTTGTAGAGAAAGGATACAAATTAGGAGACCGAATGATTCGCCACCCCAAAGTGGTCGTAGGACAATAACATCATGAAGGAAGATTTTTACGCCATACTTGGCATTGACAAAAGCGCTAGTGCTGCAGACATCAAAAAGGCCTACCGCAAAAAGGCCATTGAATACCACCCGGATAAAAATCCAGGAGATTCAAAAGCGGAGGAGCTGTTTAAAAAGGCAGCTGAAGCCTACGAGGTCTTGAGCGATCCCGATAAGCGCGCTAAATACGATCAATACGGTCATGCAGCCTTTGAAGGTGGATTTGGCGGTGGTGGCATGAATATGGATGACATTTTCAGTCAATTTGGCGATATCTTCGGATCAGCTTTTGGCGGTGGAGGTTTTGGTGGTTTCTCAGGTTTTGGCGGTTCAGGAACTCGAAGAGTCAAAGGGAGTAACTTGCGCATTCGCGTTAAACTCAATTTAGAAGAAATCGCTCAGGGCGTTGAGAAGAAAATCAAGGTTCGCCGCAAGGTGATGGCTGAAGGGGTTAAGTACAAAAATTGTACTACCTGCGGTGGGTCTGGTCAGCAAATGAAAATTACGAACACCATTTTAGGTCGTATGCAGTCCGCTACTACCTGTAGTTCGTGCGGTGGTGTGGGCCAGCTCATTGAGTCTAAACCAGATCAGGCGGATGCTCAGGGCATGGTGGTTAGGGAGGAAACAGTTTCCATTCAAATACCTGCTGGGGTTGAAGAAGGAATGCAGTTAAAAGTCTCCGGAAAAGGGAATGACGCTCCGGGCCAAGGGATACCTGGGGATTTAATTGTATTGGTGGAGACTCAAGAACACGAGACCCTAAAAAGAGAAGGAGATAATCTGCACTATGATTTATACATCAGTATTTCAGAGGCTGTCTTAGGTGCGTCAAAAGAAATTGACACAGTAGGTGGAAAAGCGAGAATTAAATTAGATCCGGGAATTCAGTCCGGTAAAATATTGCGTCTCAAAGGCAAAGGAGTGCGCAATATCAACGGCTATGGTGCTGGAGATTTATTGGTGCACATCAATGTGTGGACCCCTAAGGAGATCAATAAAGAACAACGCCAGTTTTTTGAAAAAATGGCAGACCACGAGCATTTTGTTCCCAAGCCAGAAAAGTCTGACAAATCATTTTTTGACAAAGTAAAAGACATGTTTGCCTAGAAGAATGCCTTGGATGTAGTACATTTAAGGCATTCCATATCGGCAAATGATGATAAGTACCCTGCGCAATTTTTGGGAAGCGATTATCGGTTTTCTCACCAGACCTATTTACGAATCTGAAACAGCTCACCTGACTGTAGGCACATTAATGTCTATTGTTGTGGTGATTGTGGCCATCAATGTATTGCTCAAGATCATCAAAAAGGTGATTAATAGTCGATTGGCTGAGGAAGATAAAAATAAGTTTGTCAGCATCTTTGGATTTGCCAGGTACCTATTTTACATACTGGCGATCATCACCATTCTACATGCCTCCGGTCTTAACTTAACCGTATTTTTAACCGCCTCAGCCGCCTTGTTTGTCGGCTTGGGTTTTGCGTTGCAATACCTTTTTCAGGATATTATTTCTGGTATTTTGATCATCATGGATCAATCTTTACACGTGGGTGATGTTGTTGAAATACAGGGCAAGGTGGGGAAGGTGACTGAGATTAATCTGCGTACCACCCGAGCGGTGACCAGGGACGATAAGGTATTGGTGATTCCCAACCACAAATTTTTAGTCGAGACCATTTATAACCACACACAAAATCACAATACCACCTTGGAAAAAGTGACGGTTGGTGTGGATTATGGATCTGATGTACAACTGGTCACTCAGCTATTGCTGGAGATCGTATGCAGCCAGAAAGGCATTCAAAAAAAACAAAAACCCGTTGTGCTTTTTGATGATTTTGGCGAATCTGCCTTAATTTTTTCTGTGGTGTATACCACAGGGGATAGTTTTACGGATAACCGTATTAAAAGCGAATTGAGGTATCGAATTCACGAAGCTTTTCAGAAAAACAACATAGTGATTCCATTCCCCCAACGTACCTTACATTGGACGCAACCCAATCAATTGACTACCGATGCATAGACTTTTAATTGCGGAGGATGAGCCAGCCATCCGCCGGGTGTTGATCAAAATAATTCAAGAAACTTTTGAGGATATGGACATCCTCGAGGCTACGGATGGTGTTCAAGCTCTGGAACAATTATCGGCTCATGCATGTGATGTATTGCTTTGCGATATCAAAATGCCTAAAAAAGATGGATTGGAAGTACTCCAGTGGGTGCGGGAGCATCGACCTCGCGTATCCGTGGTGATGATTTCTGGACACGGGGATTTGGAAACAGCGGTAGCCTGTATGCGCATGGGGGCAAGAGATTACATCGCTAAGCCACCCGATTTAAATCGCTTGATTGAGGCATTAAAAAACGCCCTAATTCCTCGTGAATTCACCTCGCCTACTTCAGATCAACAAGGTGGGGAAGTTGAGGTTTCTTTTGATGCCCTATTGGGGGATAGTCCACCCATGCGAGCGTTAAAAAAAATGATTGCTCAGGTGGCTCCTACCCAAGCACGAGTCTTAATTACGGGACCTAATGGCAGTGGAAAAGAATTAGTCGCCAAGTCAGTCCATGAAAATAGCACAAGAAAACATCGGCCATTTATAGCGCTGAATTGTGCGGCTATTCCTACGGAGCTGATTGAAAGCGAGTTATTTGGACACGTTAAAGGAGCGTTTACTTCCGCGGTCAAAGACAAGGTAGGTACTTTTGAACAAGCCCATCAAGGAACACTCTTCCTAGATGAAATAGGGGATATGTCCTTGTCCGCACAAGCAAAAGTGCTCCGGGCCCTTCAAGAGTCAACGATACAACGGGTGGGTGGGGATAAACTTATTTCGGTAGATGTTCGGCTAGTGGCTGCAACCAACAAAAACCTAGCCCTTGAAATGGCTCAGGGAAGATTTCGAGAAGATTTATACCACAGATTATCCGTGATTATTCTGGAGGTCCCTCCATTATCGGATCGACTGACAGATCTTCCACAGTTAGTGGATTATTTCACAAACAAGGTTTGTGAAGAACAAGGCATACCCAAGAAAAGCTGGCATAAAGAAGCCTTAACTCAATTGACCAAACATCCCTGGACAGGAAACGTACGTGAATTGAGCAATTCGGTAGAGCGATTAATTATTTTGGGAGGTAATCCAATTACTCCTGACGACGTAAATCGATTAGTGATTAAAAAATAAACTCGATGAAAAGACACATGGTAACACGACTAAAATCTTTATTGATTATTGGCATAGCGAGTTCTGCATGTTACGCTGCGCGCGCTCAATCCGTTGAACAAGATCAATTGATGATCCAGCGTATTTTTGAGCAATCCCTATCCGATGACAGTGCTTATGAATGGCTTCGTTATTTAACCCAAAATATCGGTGGTCGTTTATCGGGTTCGGTGCAAGCAGAACAAGCGGTGGGGTACACCTATGATCAGCTCAAATCGCTGAAACTCGATCGGGTTGAAAAACAACCTGTGATGGTTCCCAAATGGGTTAGGGGTCCAAAAGAATACGCGTATTTTGAAACCGAACCAGGAAAAACAACCAGTGTTCCCGTATGCGCTCTGGGCGGTTCTATAGCCACACCTGGCTTGGGAATCAAGGCGGAGATCATTGAGGTAAAAGGTTTGTCTGGGCTAGCTGATTTATCCGATGAGGAAGTGAAAGGTAAGATTGTATTTTTCAATGAACCGATGGATCCCAAGTTGATTGAGACTTTTTCTGCCTATGGCAAAGCAGGAAGTCAACGCACATCGGGACCTGCAGCTGCAGCGCGTAAAGGGGCCGTTGCCGTGGTTGTCAGATCGTTAAACCTTGCTCTAGACGATTACCCGCATACCGGCGTGACTCAGTATGGAGATTTGCCTAAAAAACAATGGATTCCTGCAGCGGCCATCAGCACGAATGCTGCTGAATTGTTGAGCAGTGTGTTGCAACTCAATCCAAAAACAAAATTCTACCTAAAACAAGCCTCTGAAAATAGGGGTGAAGTGCTCTCCCACAATGTGATTGGCGAGATCAAAGGCAGTGAGTTTCCGGACGAAATCATCACAGTAGGGGGGCATTTAGATTCATGGGATTTAGGTTCTGGCGCCCATGATGATGGAGCGGGATGCGTGCAGAGTATGGGTGTATTAGCCCTCTTTAAACAATTGGGGTATCAGCCCAAGCGAACTATTCGCGTGGTGATGTTTATGAATGAAGAAAACGGACTAAAAGGGGGTATGGAATACGCTGCTCAAGCGGTGAAGAAAGGAGAAAAACATGTCATGGCACTAGAAAGCGATGCAGGTGGTTTTACGCCCAGAGGATTTGGATTTACCGCTCAAGATACTCAGTGGACCAAAATTAAATCCTGGTCCACACTGTTTGAGCCCTATCTCATAGATTCCTTCAAAAGAGGAGGTGGAGGTGCAGACATTGGTCCTTTAGCGCCTCATTATCCCTCGATGGTATTGGCAGGGCTTAAACCGGATAGTCAGCGTTATTTTGTTCACCACCACGCAGCCAACGATACTTTTGAACACATCAACAAAAGAGAATTAGATTTAGGGACGGCTGCCATGGCTAGTTTGATTTATTTGTTCGATCAATACGGTGTTCAGCCTTAGACAGGCATGTTTTTGTATCTTTGCCCCTTATAAATGAAATTATCCATGCAAGAAGGAATTTATGCGGTTTTTTCCACCCCAAAAGGAACTATTCGGGTAAAACTTACCCACGACAAAACCCCAGGTACTGTAGGCAACTTTGTTGCGCTGGCTGAGGGTCAACTTGAAAATACAGCAAAACCTCAAGGTACACCCTACTACGATGGCTTGAAGTTTCACAGAGTCATCCCGGATTTTATGATACAAGGTGGATGTCCTTTGGGTACAGGAACCGGTGATGGAGGGTATAAGTTTGATGATGAATTTCATCCGGAGTTAAAACACAATGCTCCAGGGGTGTTGTCTATGGCCAATGCTGGTCCTGGAACCAATGGCACTCAATTTTTTATCACCCATGTTCCTACGCCTTGGTTGGATGGAAAACACACCGTTTTTGGTCATGTAGTTGAAGGTCAAGAGGTAGTTGACGCCGTGGCTCAAGGAGATACGTTGTCTTCGGTAGTTATTGAGCGCGTTGGTGCAGAAGCTGAATCCTGGAATGCAGTAGAGGCATTCCGCACTTTTGAGGGCTCAAGACTAAAACGCATGGCGGAAGCTAAGGCAGCACAAAAGGCTGAATTAGATCAATTATCTGCTGGGTTTAAGGAAACCGCTAGTGGATTGCGCTACCAAATTATCGAAAAAGGAACCGGAGTTCCGGCCCAAAAAGGAAAAAAAGTGAGTGTTCATTACGAAGGCTCCCTGGCCAATGGACAGGTTTTTGATTCTTCCTACAAACGCAAAGAACCCATTGAATTTGTGGTTGGTGTAGGTCAAGTAATTTCAGGTTGGGACGAAGGAATATTATTGCTTCAAGTAGGGGACAAGGCCCGTTTTGTTATCCCTTCAGATTTAGGTTACGGCAGTGCAGGTGCAGGTGGGGTAATTCCTCCCAATGCCATTCTTGTTTTTGATGTCCAACTGATGGATGTTCGCTAAAAAAGAAAAGCCTGTCGTGAGACAGGCTTTTTACTTTTGTACAGATATTGAGATTAGATCACTTTGACGTTCACTGCGTTCAAACCTTTTTTACCTTGTTCCAGTTCAAATTCCACTTCATCACCTTCGCGGATCTCATCGATCAAGCCTGAAATGTGTACGAAATGTTCTTTGTCTGTTCCGTCTTCTTTAATAAAACCAAAACCTTTGGTGTCATTGAAGAACTTTACTGTTCCTGTGTTCATTAGAAAAAATTAAAATAATTAAATAAAGGCCAAAGGTATACTTAAATAATCGAATTAATTTGATTTCAATCAGTTATCTTTTATAAATTAATTTTATCAACCTCATAATGCCTAAATTGACCTATGCAAAGCAAGTATTTAGTCTATCCAATTGGCCGCTTTCAGCCACCCACCGAAATCAGTGAACAGGACATAAGTTCATTTATTGAACGCATCAAGACGCTGGGGACAAAACTCACTGCTGTTCTGAATCAAGATCCAACGATAGATTGGACCCAGTCCTACAGACCTGGGTCATGGACGTATGTTCAATTGGTACACCACCTCGTAGATTCACATATGAATGCGTTTATTCGCTTTAAGTGGACCCTTACAGAAGATAATCCATTGATTAAGGCATATGATGAAAACGCTTGGGCGCAGTTGCCTGATGCGCATGGGCCCCTGGAACAGGCTGTTCATTTGCTCCAGGCGTTGCATCATCAATGGGCGATATTAATGGAAAGCATGACTGGGGAACAGTGGCATAGAACCTACGTTCATCCAGAAGGGTTACAGACAAGATCACTGGCGTTAACCGCTGCGCTCTATGCTTGGCATGGTGATCACCACCTAGCTCAAATAGAACAAGGGATAACATTGATCCATGAACAGTAAACTTTTGGTTGACTATACTGATTTTTCTGTTCTTGACCTGAGGGTCGGAACGATCATAGAGGCCAAGGTATTTGAGGGTGCGAGAAAACCAGCGTATCAATTGTGGATTGATTTTGGGCCTTTGGGCCACAAAAAGAGTTCGGCACAGATTACGGCAGTTTATACGCCGGAACAATTAATTGGTCAACAAGTCGTTGCCGTGGTTAATTTTCCTCCAAAACAGATTGGAAATTTTATGAGTGAATGTCTGGTGCTGGGAAGTGTTTCTGATCATCAGGTAGTGCTGCTTCAGCCCCAACAACCTGTGGCCAATGGCCTGCCAATCGCATGAATGAGGCCCCTTATTTAGATCAGGCACACATCCAGTTTGATGAAAATTCACTTTGGGTGATGAATATTGCCTTGGGTTTAGTCATGTTTGGGATCTCTTTGAACCTAACGCCCCGTGATTTCAAGCAACTTTGGAGGGCTCCCAAACCTGTTTTGGGCGGATTATTCAGTCAGTTTATAGCGCTTCCTTTAGTTACTTTTGCACTCGTTTCTTGGTTGAATCCACCTGCAGGTGTTGGATTGGGCATGATCATGGTCGCTGCCTGTCCAGGGGGGAATGTATCCAATTTTATCACTCAGCTAGCCAAAGGCAACACGGCGTTGTCTATTTCCCTAACAGCAGTAGCTACCGCGGTTGCCGTGGTAATGACCCCTTTAAATTTCACCTTATACGCTTCCCTTTGGACACCTGGCTCTGCCCTAATTAAGGAAGTTACCGTCGATGTTTGGTCGATGGCTGTTCTGGTGGGCTTGTTGCTTGGTCTGCCTTTAGTCCTTGGACTTTGGGTGCGTTATCGCTATCCGATTCAGGCCAAAAAATGGGCCGTGTGGATTAATCGCGCTGCCCTGTTGTTTTTTTTATTCTTGATTATAGCGGCAGTATCTCAAAATATGGCGCAGATCAAAGCTTACTCGGGTTTGCTCTTTGGGTATGTGTTCCTGCATCAAGCTATGGCTATGGCGGTGGGTTATGGGATCAGCCACTTTATGAGGTTGGGTATAGAGCATCGAAAAACCCTCATCATAGAGACGGGGATTCAAAATTCAGGTTTGGGATTGATGCTGATTTTTACTTTTTTTGAGGGTAGGGGATCTATGGCATTAATCGCTGCCTTTTGGGGAATTTGGCACTTGATTTCTGGTCTAATAGTAGGTCTGATTCTTAGGTATTTGCATAATGGAAATCGCGTATGATACAAGATTGGTTTAATGCGGGGGTGCGCACCTTTGTGCGCACAGCACTTTGGGTTTACTACAAAGACATTCAGGTGCACGGTAAAGAAAATCTGAAAAAAGATAAGCCCCTGATGGTTTTGGCCAACCATCAAAACGGATTGATCGATCCTTTGGTTATTGGCACCTACAGCGGTCTGTATCCCTATTATTTGGCCAGAGCGGATGTGTTTAATCATGCAATCATACACCGCATACTTAGATACCTTAGGATGATGCCTATCTATCGGTTGCGCGATGGGCGTGATTTTGCCCAGAAAAATGAAGCGATTTACCAAAGATGCGCTGAGATCATTCAGAAAAAAAATAGTTTATTGCTTTTTCCAGAAGGTGGTCATGGTCGCCAAAGAAAAGTTAGACCGCTTAAAAATGGGTTTATTCATATTTTGAGCAAAACCTTAACTCAAGACCCAGAAATCGACGTTTGGATTCAACCTATGGGAGTGAATTACACCCATCTTACCGAATTTCCCGATCGAGTGCGACTCTACATCGCTCCAGCGATTAGGGTAAAAGACTATTGGCAAGAGGGGGAAGATCAAACGCTGTTAAAACAAGCTGTTTTTGACTCGATTTGTCAATGTACCGTCCATATTGAAGAGCTAAGTCAACACGATCGACGGGTCAGTCAAGTGATGGCCAGTGGGTTGGATATAACACGAGCTCCTGAGGTAAATAATTATCTTCAAAATCATCCGTTGGACACCTCTGTTGGCGATGTAGCTGCTCCAGCCATCCAGAAAACACCCTGGATCTTGAGGTTTATGTGGTGGCCCATTTGGTGGTTGTGGCCCAAAATATTTCCCCCAAAAAGCATAGAACCCGAAATGCGCAGTACCTTTCGCCTTACCTGGACGGTTTTGGGAGCCCTATTCAGTTATTTGCTGTTGGGTGTACTAGGGACCATGGCGGGAATTTCCTATAAAGCGATAACGCTGACATTAGGAATTCACGCGTTAATTACACTTTGGTGGATAAAGAAAAAAACGGATTAAATATCGTCGAAACTCACATCGGTAAAGGAGCCACCGCTTGATTTGGATTCCTGATGGTCCCCTTCATGACCTTTAAAGTCAGAAATAATTTCCTCCCCTTTTTGTTCAAAAACGTACTCCATCATATCCACCATAGTTTCCTTGAAGGCTTCAAAATCCTCCTTGTACAAGTAGATTTTGTGTTTCTTGTAGTGAAATGATCCATCTTCTTGGGTGAACTTTTTACTCTCCGTAATCGTGAGGTAGTAATCCCCTGCTTTAGTTTCTCGAACGTCAAAAAAATACGTTCTTCTTCCTGCTCTTAGTACTTTTGAATAGATCTCTTCTTGTTCCATATGCTTCATGGTATTAAGTGTCCATGAGCCCCAAATTTGAAAAAAAAACCTGAGGTGAACAACAGATTAGTTTAATTCTTTTTTTTGGAGCTGACCCTCGTACAAGCTCTTGTAGAATCCTTCTTCCTGAAGTAGCGCTTCATGCGTCCCTTGCTGCACACAATGTCCTTGGTCGATCACCAAGATCAGGTCAGCCCCCTGTGCTGCAGAGGCTCTGTGAGAGACGATGATGCTGGTTTTATTTTGAGCCACGAGGTGAAGGTTGTGCAGTATTTTTTCCTCTGTTTCCGTATCTACAGCGGATAAACAGTCATCGAGCAAGAAAATTTGTGGAGATTTAACCAAGGCCCGTGCAATGGATACCCGCTGTTTTTGCCCCCCACTAAGGGTGATGCCCCGTTCACCCAATACGGTATCGTACCCTTTTTGAAATCCTTCAATATTTTCATGGACAACCGCCCATTTAGCGGCTTGAATAACCATCTCTTGACTTGGATCGTCAGCGCCAAAGGCAATATTGTTGTAAATGGTGTCTGAAAACAGAAACGAATCTTGTGGTACCACACCCATGGAACGTCGCAGTGAGGTCAAATCATGAGATTGAATAGGTACTCCATCAATCTCAATGACACCGCTGTCCACATCATACATTCGGGTGATGAGTTCGATGATGGTGGATTTGCCAGAGCCTGTCTTGCCTATGATGGCTAAAGACATACCTGGTGTAACCTCAAATGAAAGGTTGTCAATCGCTTTAATTCCGGTGTCGGGATAGGTGAAAGAAACATGTTTAAAGGAAATAGCACCTTGGATGGGTTGGGCCGTAGTCGCTTGATTGACTATGGCGGGAACCGTGTGTAAAAAGTCGTTAATTCTTTGTTGCGAAGCCTCTGCTCGCTGGATAATTGAAGTCAACCAACCCACGGTAGCTACCGGCCAGGTCAGCATATTGACGTAGATGATAAATTCAAGTATGATGCCGATGGAGTCAATTTCACCTTCGATATATTGACGGCCTCCAATATAGATAACGAACAGATTACTTACCCCAATAAGCAAGAGCATCATTGGAAAAAACCAGGCATTCACTTTGGCTAACGCCATGCTTTTATCCCTTCCTTCTTCGGCTAAATCAGCAAGTTCTCGGTGAACTGATTGTTCAATTCCATAAGCCTTAATCACAGAAATACCCGAAAAGGTCTCTTGAGTGAATGTGGAAAGTGCGGAAAGAAATTGCTGCACTTGAGTGGAACGTTTATGTATCACCCGGCTGATAAAGTAGATCAATACAGACAATACCGGGAGTGGAAGTAAGGTGTAAGCAGCTAGTTTTGCATCTTTGAGGAACATCAGCGGCACCAAACAGGCAAACAGGGTCAATGTTTGAATGCCGTACATGATAGCTGGCCCCACATACATCCTGACCTCAGAAACGTCTTCGCTGATTCGGCTCATCAAATCACCAGTTCGGTTGTTTTTATAAAAACCCTGGTGAAGGCGCATGTAGTGTTTGAAGACCTCATTTTTTAAATCTGCTTCAATATACCTGGATACATTGATGATGGTTTGGCGCATTAAAAACGTAAAGAATCCGGAAAGCAGTGCTGCGCCGACAATAATTCCGATGTATTGCAGCAAGACGAGCTCGATAGCGGACTCACTGCCCTTGGGTTGCTGCACGTAGTGTTCTACAGCTTGAATTGATTTGTTTACGTAGGGAGGCATCACCAAAGAGAACACCCGCGCAATGATGGTGATCAGCACCCCCATCAGGAGCTTAAATCGGTATTTGGCAAAGTATTTATTGAGGTGTTGTAAGGCCTTCATCAAGCGTAAGGGGTGGAAAAATCCCCTGGCAAATATAGCCTCTTTCCGCCGCTTGTCCCTCATTTTGTCCAAAACAATTTTGGTCAAAAACCCTTCCAATGGTCGCGAAATATGTTGTAGTTTTGCCCCGCTAACGCAGTAAAGTTCTTTATTATGCTCACCAGAAGGCACATCAGAATTAAAGTCATGCAAGGTCTGTACTCGCTTCATCACAGCCCGCAAACGCCCGTGACCGAACAGTGGACTTTTGTCCAAAAGAGCATGAACCAGATGAATGCACTTTATCTATCGATGCTTTCCTTGTTTATCGAGCTTCAACAGTACGCAGAAGAACAGTGCGCACATGCGGAAAAAAAATACATCAAAGGCGACCCTTCTCCATTCCCTAATCCGAATAAATGGGCCCAAAACGCGCTGTTGCAACGCCTGAAAAACGATGCGCCGCTGCGCGAGGCCTTGGCGGCCAAAAAAATGAATATCTGGTATTTGCACCCTGAATATGTCAAAATGATCCATCAAGACATCGTGGCAAGCAAAAAGTACCAAAACTATATGATCAGTGAGCAAGCCGGCTGGGAAATAGACCAAAAAGTGGTTGTTTCCCTGTTCAAAGAAGTGATAGCACCTTGTGAACGTCTGTATGATTTGCTGGAAGACGACCAAATAACTTGGGTGGATGATATTCCTACGGTAAATACGTATTTGCTTAAAGAGCTTAAAAAATGGACGGCACAATCTTCGGGTACCGTGCTTCCAGAATGGAATATAGCGGCTGATGATTTGACTTTTGCCCGCGAACTTTTGCTTAAAACGCACGAAAACAATCTGCTGTTAGAAAACGAATTTGTTGCCAAAACGCCTCAGTGGGATAAAGAGCGGATTGCTGAAGTAGATGCCCTGTTGTTAAAGATGGCTATTTGTGAGTTGTTGTTTTTTTCTGAAATTCCAGAACGAGTCACCCTGAATGAGTATTTAGAGATAGCCAAAGAATATTCTTCCCCCAAGAGCAGTCTCTTTATCAATGGGATACTAGATGTGCTTACTAAGGAGTTTAGAGACAGCCAAAGACTGCAAAAAAAGGGTAGGGGATTACTCTAAATGTGTTAATTTAGGACCTTGAATTAATTGAACATGATGCATATGAAAACCATTACCTCCGTGTTGGTCATCGCGTTGGCCTTGACCTCTTGTAAAGACAAAGCAGTGGAATCCATTGAAACCACTACAGAAACCTCCGTAGCAACGGAAGCACAAACTCCCAGTACACAGTTACCCGTGATGACGTTTGAAAAAACCACCCATGACTTTGGTACCATCAAAGAGGGCGAGGCACAACAAACTGTATTTACGTTTACCAATACAGGTTCAGCGCCACTGATCATTACCAATGCTACTTCTAGCTGTGGGTGTACAGTGCCTGATTACCCAAAGAACACACCAATCGCTCCTGGTGACAGCGGTCAATTGACCGTAAACTTCAATGGAACCGGCATGAATAAAGTCACCAAAACCATCCGTGTTGAGGCCAATACCGCCAGCGGGTTTGAAAACATTAAAATCGAAGCTTTTATCGAAGCGAAAAACTAATCTATGGAGGCACTTAATCAGTTTTTGCCCTTATTGATGATCATGGTGGTCGCGTATTTTTTTATGATACGCCCACAGATGAAACGTCAAAAACAAGAAAAAGAATTTGTCAATGCGATGGCCAAAGGAGACAAAATTGTTACCAAAAGCGGTATGCATGGCAAAATCGTTGAGTTAAATGACGATGGAACCTGTGTCGTAGAGACGATGGCGGGTAAAATCAAATTTGACCGCACGGCCATCTCTATGGAAATGAGTCAATCGGCCAATAAGACCAAATAGGTTTCTAGTAAAGTTTAAAGGCCGCCGGAGGCGGCCTTTTTTGTACCCTTTTGCTATGTATCAAAAGATTGTCAAACCGTTATTGTTTCAATGTGACCCCGAGTGGGTGCACCACAAAGTATTTTCTTGGTTGACATGGGCAACCTCCCTGGGGCTATTGCGGCTCTACAAAAGGTTATTTGCCAAAGAGCATCCGGCGCTAGAGCGAACTGTTTTTGGATTGCATTTTAAAAATCCAGTGGGGCTGGCAGCTGGCTTTGACAAAGACGCACTTTGTGTTCAGGGGCTGTCGGATTTAGGGTTTGGATTTATAGAAGTGGGCACCCTAACTCCCAAAGCGCAACCTGGAAATCCCCCCAAAAGACTTTTTCGCTTACCAAAGGATCAAGCCATCATCAATCGAATGGGATTTAACAATCAGGGGGTTGATGCAGCGGTTCAAAGATTGAGACGCAATAAAACTGTCTTAGTCGGAGGGAATATTGGCAAAAACAAAGTGACAGAAAACCAGGATGCCCTAAGCGATTACTTGATTTGTCTGGAATCTTTGTACCCTGTAGTTGACTATTTTGTCGTTAACGTGAGCTCGCCCAATACCCCTGGATTGCGCGCACTTCAAGACAAGGAGCCATTGATGGCGATGTTGACTGAACTTAAAAAGAGAGGAAAAGAGTTAGCTGACGTTCACGCTTCGGTTGAAAAACCAATTTTGCTCAAAATCGCGCCAGACTTGACCCAAGAACAGTTGATGGATATAGTTGAAATCATCCAAAAGACACATACAGATGGTGTTATTGCTACCAATACCACGGTCGAACGCGGAGGATTACACAGCGATCAATCCTTAGTGGAACAAGTTGGTGGTTTGAGCGGTAAACCGCTCACTCAGAGAAGTACCGAGGTGATTCGCTTTTTACATCAACACAGTGGAGGATCGTTTCCGATTATCGGTGTGGGTGGTATACATTCCGCACAGGATGCGCTGGATAAATTGGAGGCCGGCGCCTCATTAGTTCAGCTCTACACAGGTTTTGTTTATGAGGGACCTGGTTTGATACGATCAATCAATCAGGCCCTGATCGATCAAGCCCAAAAAAGTTCCCCGAATTAAGGTATGGAGCTGCTCTGGTTGTTTCTGGTACAATCAGTGATCTTGGCTTTGATGCCTGGACCAGATATTCTCTATGTGGCTGTTCAGTCGATGGTTTATCGACCCAAAAATGCATTGGCAGTTGTCTTTGGTTTAGTGACGGGTTGTCTTTGGCATACCCTATTGGTCAGCGCAGGAATCTCTACCTTATTGTTTCAACTACCCTGGTCGAAAAATCTGCTCCTACTGCTCGGAGCGCTTTATTTTTTCTATCTCTCGTTTCGCTCTTTTCGGGCCAAGACTATCCAAACCCCTACCATGAAGGATGATCGTGTTAAAAGCCGATTAGCGCTCTACGGTCAAGGTTTTTTAATGAATGCCATGAACCCTAAAGTAGCTTTGTTTTTTATGGCATTTTTCCCGGGATTTATATTTTCTACTTCGTTACCTATATGGTGGCAAATGACCGTTTTGGGGCTTATTTTTTCCACAGTAACCTTGGTTGTTTTTAGCGCAGTTGCTCTGGCGGGTAATCGACTTCAAAAAGTGATCAGCCAATTGCCCTCAGCTGCTTTTTGGATGAATCGTATCCAAGCAATCATACTGCTGCTTTTGGGGGTCTTCCTCTTATTTTCACTGGATATTGCTTACTTTTAAGCATGCAAACTCCACAGGTTCAATTGGTCGAGTGTCCCCGAGATGCCATGCAAGGCATCAAAACCTGGATTCCTACCTCCCAAAAAATTGCCTACCTGCAGTCCTTGTTGAACTGTGGATTTCACACGTTAGACTTCGGGTCTTTTGTCTCTCCTAAAGCCATTCCTCAGATGGCAGATACTGCCGAAGTTTTGGCTGGTCTTGATCTTTCAAGAACAAAAACGGAGTTATTGGCCATTGTGGCCAACCTAAGAGGGGCGGAACAAGCGGCTAACCATAAGGAAATAACGTATTTGGGTTACCCGTTTTCGATATCTGAGAATTTTCAAATGCGTAATACCCACCAAACTATTTCAGAGTCAGTGCACATTTTAAAAGATATATGCGCCCTGTCCAAATCATCCAACCAACAGGTAGTGGCCTATCTCTCTATGGGGTTTGGAAATCCCTACGGCGATCCATGGAGTCCAGAGTTGGTAGCTCATTGGGTGGGAAAACTTGTCGAAATGGGGATTGAGATCATTTCTCTTTCTGACACGGTTGGGACTGCGCGTATAGAGTCCATCGAAGGTGCTTTTTCTACCTTGATTCCTCAATATCCTCAGGTGGTTTTCGGTGCCCACTTGCACACACACCCAAAACATTGGCATGAGAAACTGACCGCGGCATTAAGGGGTGGGTGCCGAAGGTTTGATGGTGCCATACAAGGTTTTGGCGGATGTCCCATGGCTATGGATGCTTTAACGGGCAATATGCCTACCGAAAAAATGCTCTCTCATTTTACTGCCCAAAAGATGGAAACAGGGGTTTCCTGGATGGCTTTTGAGGCAGCACACAATAAAGCTACAGCGCTATTTACTCAGTATACCTAGTATTATCGGGGGTTATTGGTTTTTTATGCGTATATTTGCACGCAATTAATCCACGAAGCCATGAAAGCGCATCTAGATAAAATTGCCGGAGAAGGACTTACCTACGACGACGTATTGTTAATTCCTGCATACTCTGAAGTTCTCCCCAGAGAAGTCTCCATAAAAACTAAGTTCACCCGAAACATTTCGATCAACATCCCCATTGTATCTGCCGCTATGGATACCGTGACTGAATCGAGTATGGCTATTGCTATTGCTCGTGAAGGGGGTATTGGTGTGTTGCACAAAAACATGACGATCGCTCAGCAGGCAGCCATGGTACGTAAAGTTAAGCGCGCTGAAAGCGGGATGATTATCGATCCAGTTACTTTGCCATTAACCGCCGTGGTGGGAGATGCTCATGCCGTTATGGCGGAGTACGGAATCGGGGGGATACCCGTGGTAGACGACCAGGGGATTTTATTGGGTATTGTGACTAATCGAGATTTGCGGTTTGAAAAAGACAAGGCGCGCCCCATCAACGAGGTGATGACTGCCATGCCATTAGTTACGGTTGGTGAAGGAACCAGTTTGATTCAAGCAGAAGCCATCCTACAAAAAAATAAAATTGAAAAACTTCCGGTGGTCAGTAAAGACAACAAGCTTGTCGGTCTAATCACCTTTAGAGACATCACCAAACTCACCCAAAAACCTATCGCTAATAAAGATCAGTACGGTCGTTTACGGGTGGCGGCAGCTTTAGGAGTTACCGCAGATGCCGTCGAAAGAGCCAGCGCTTTGGTAGAGGCTGGGGTAGATGCAGTGATCATCGATACAGCTCACGGACACACTAAAGGAGTCGTGTCTGTATTGAAGGCAGTTAAGTCAGCATTTCCACAACTCGATGTAGTTGTTGGAAACATTGCCACTGGGGACGCGGCAAGGTATTTGGTAGAAGCCGGTGCTGATGCGATTAAAGTAGGTATCGGACCAGGATCAATTTGCACTACACGGGTGGTTGCTGGTGTTGGATTCCCCCAGTTTTCCGCTGTGCTTGAGGTCGCTGCGGCCATTAAAGGCAGTGGAGTACCGGTCATTGCAGATGGAGGTATCCGCTATACAGGAGATATTCCAAAAGCTATTGGCGCTGGTGCGGCTACCGTGATGTTAGGGTCCTTACTCGCCGGAACTAAAGAGTCTCCAGGGGAAACCATCATTTACGAAGGCAGGAAATTCAAATCTTATCGAGGTATGGGTTCGGTAGAAGCCATGAAACAAGGTTCTAAGGATCGATACTTTCAGGATGTAGAGGACGATATTAAAAAACTAGTTCCCGAGGGGATTGAAGGACGTGTTCCCTATAAAGGAGAGCTGTATGAAAGCATTCATCAATTTGTAGGAGGGCTTAGGGCAGGTATGGGCTACTGCGGTGCTAAGGACATTGAAACACTGCAAAACACCGCTCGATTTGTCAAAATAACAGCCAGTGGGATCAACGAAAGTCATCCCCATGACGTGACGATTACCAAAGAATCTCCCAACTACAGCAGATAAAAAAAAGGCGCCCTACCGGGCGCCTTTTTTTTGATAGTCTTCCCAGGAGGAAGTCTTGTAGTGGTTGTCGCCAAAAAATCGGGCGATAGGCATAAATGACTCTGGTGGATGGTATCCTGGAACAGGGGAAAGCAACTCCGCCTGCTCATTGAGAAAAACAACGGTAGGATAGGAGAGTTGTCCCTGCATCAATCCTGCCGCTAATTCGTGGTATCCATTACGACCACTGGGAACAAAAGAAAATGTTTTCCCGCGGAACACAATGGGTTTTTTCCCTTCACCATCGAGTTTAACCATGTAAAAATGTTGTTGCATGTAGGCGGCAACCTCGGGGTTATTGAAGGTCTCTTTGTCCATTTTTTTACACCAACCACACCAATCCGTGTAGACGTCGATGAAAATTTTCTTGGGCTGATCAGCCTCCGCCTGTGCTTGGATTGCGGCCTCAAAACTCATCCACTCAATATTTTGCGAATGTGCATGAAGGCTCATTGTAAGGGCGATCAAGGCGATAAGCAGTCTCATAATAACCGATTTGTATAAAGATACAAAGGTTTACGCAGTTACCTCTGCATGAAAAAAAGAATCCTTTAAATCAACTTGATTGCGCACCAAATCATCAAAGGTTTCATGCGCTCTAATCAAGTGAGCTTGCCCTTCATACCAAAGTACTTCAGCAGGTCGAAGTCTTGAGTTGTAATTGCTGGCCATGGTAAAGCAGTAAGCCCCAGCGTTGTCAAAACACAGGATATCCCCTTCCGTAATTTCAGCGATTTGGGTGTTTGAGGCAAATGTATCCGTCTCACAGATATAACCCACTACGGAGTAATAGCGCTCTCTACCTTGGGGGTTTGAAATGTTGGTGATGTGGTGTTTAGCCCCGTAAAGCATGGGTCGGATTAAGTGGTTAAATCCGCTATCCACACTCGCAAATACGGTGGAGGTGGTCTGTTTCACTACATTCACTTTGGCCAGAAATTTTCCTGCTTGGCTGACCAGAAATTTTCCAGGCTCAAAAGCTAATGTTAATGGTCGGCCGTACTCGCGACAAAATTCATTGAATCGCGCACTCAATTTTTGACCCAATTCTTCCACATTGGTCTCGATATCTCCTGCTTTATAGGGTACTTTAAATCCGCTGCCAAAATCTACGAAATCGAGTTGTTTGAAATTTTTCGCGGTGTTGAATAAAATCTCCGAGGCGTATAAAAACACGTCGATATCCAAGATATCACTTCCCGTGTGCATGTGGATGCCGTTGATGTGCATACCAGTGAGCTCCACGATGCGCAAAATATGAGGTATTTGGTGGATGCTAATACCAAATTTAGAGTCGATGTGCCCTACAGAGATATTGGCATTCCCGCCAGCAAGAACGTGTGGGTTAATACGCACACAAACAGGAATCTGCGGATGCTTGCTGCCAAATTGTTCGAGTAGTGACAAGTTGTCTATATTGATTTGCACCCCTAAAGCAGCTGCTTGCTCAAGTTCCTCTAGAGAAACTCCGTTGGGGGTGAATATGATGTTTTTAGGATCAAATCCTGCCTTAATTCCCAGCTGTACCTCTTGAATGGAAACGGTGTCTAAGCCAGAACCCAAATGATTCATCAATCTGAGGATACTGATGTTGTTCAATGCTTTCACGGCATAGTTTAGTCTAACTGAGGGTACTTGACTAAATGCTTGGCTTAAGCGGTTGTATTGCGCAGTGATTTTTTCTGCGTCATACACGTATACAGGGGCGCCAAACTGTGCGGCTACAGATAATAAGTCAGATGGGGTCATATGGAAAATTTGTCAAATGTAGGGACACTGCTTGATTTGGGCAAGAAGCTGTGCGTTAATATTAATTTCACAACAATTTGTTTTATTTATAACATTTAATGATGGGTAATCCCTGTCAAATCCTGTAGTTTTCTCCTTTGTTTTCGGGTGGTTTTCCTATTTTTGCCAATAATCTAAAACGTACCCATGAATCTGCACGAATATCAAGGAAAAACTATATTGGCCAGTTTTGGCGTAGGCATTCAAAGAGGCATAGTAGCTCAAACGCCTGATGAGGCAGTAGCTGCTGCAAAAAAACTCACTGAAGAAACAGGAACAGGTTGGCATGTGATTAAGGCCCAAGTTCATGCAGGTGGACGCGGTAAAGGTGGTGGAGTTAAGTTGGCTAAAAATCTAGATGATGTCAAAAGGATTGCAGGTGAAATTATCGGCATGAATTTGGTCACTCCGCAAACATCAGCAGCTGGTAAAAAGGTACACCAGGTTCTAGTGGCAGAAGATGTATATTACCCAGGTGCCAGTGAAACGGCAGAGTTTTATGTATCTGTGCTGCTCAATAGAGCCACCGGTCGCAACATGATTATGTATTCTACCGAAGGAGGTATGGATATTGAAACGGTTGCTGAACACACACCTCATTTGATTTTTACGGAAGAAATTGATCCAAGTGTTGGATTAATGCCTTTCCAAGCTAGAAAAATCGCTTTTAACCTTGGATTGTCTGGTACAGCGTTTAAAGAGATGACACAATTTATCACCAAGCTATACCGCGCTTTTGTGGAGAGTGATTCCAGTTTGTTTGAAATCAATCCAGTGCTAAAAACTTCTGACGATAAAATCATTGCCGTAGATGCTAAAGTGACTTTAGACGACAATGCTTTGTACCGAAGAGCTGAGTATGCCTCATGGAGAGATGAACGCGAAGAGGATCCAACCGAAGTAGAAGCTAAAGCAGTTGGACTAAATTACGTGACCTTGGAAGGGAATGTAGGTTGTATGGTCAATGGTGCCGGTTTAGCTATGGCTACTATGGATTTGATCAAGATGGCAGGTGGTGCACCGGCCAACTTCTTAGATGTTGGAGGTACTGCTGATGCTAAACGCGTTGAACAAGCGTTCAGAATCATTCTTAAAGACGAGCAAGTAAAGGCTATTTTAATCAATATTTTTGGCGGTATTGTTCGCTGTGACCGTGTGGCACAAGGAGTAGTCGATGCCTATAAAAATATGGGAGACAGTATCAATGTGCCCATCATTGTTCGCTTACAAGGAACCAATGCCGTTGAGGCTAAAGCGCTCTTGGATGAGTCAGGTCTAGCGGTACACGCGGCTGTTCAGTTCCAGGAAGCAGCGGATAAAGTAAAAGAAGTATTGCAAGCTTAATGCAATTTCTACACATTTAAAATCCGCCTAATTGGCGGATTTTTTGTTTGTGGCTACTGGTTTTTCTTTTAAGGCCATCCAGGGTTCTTTGGGCTCTTCTTTTGATCCTCTGAGGTAGATGATTAATCCATGAAGAAAGTTGCGCAATATTTGGTCCCCACACTCGACAAATTTCGGGTGGTCCTCTTGTCTAAAAAGTGCTCCTAACTCACTTTTGGTCACGTTAAATTCAGCCATTTTAAGGATTTCAACGATGTCCTCATCTTTGAGTTTTAGGGCAACCCTCAGTTTTTTAAATATGTCATTGTTGTTCATCCCTTGTTTTTTATCCGTTCTTTTAATTGTTCAATTTCATCTCGATAGGCAGCGGCTTCAATAAAGTCAAGATTTTTTGCTGCTTTTTCCATCGCTTTACGCGTTTCTTTTATTTTTTTCTCCAAATGGGCTTTGGTGACGAAAGCTCCCTCAGGTTCCTGAGCTCGAATTGTTTTTTTCTCAAAATGATATGTAGAGACTGAATTTTTGGCCAAACTGTGGTTTAATCCCTTGTTTAGCGAAGTAGGAGTTATGCCGTGATCCAGGTTGTATTGATGCTGCTTGGCTCTTCGGTATTCTGTTTGATCGATTGTGCGTTGCATACTCCCTGTGATTTTATCGGCATACATGATGGCCTTGCCGTTCAGGTTTCTCGCCGCGCGTCCTACCGTTTGAATAAGCGATCGATCTGAGCGCAAAAAACCTTCTTTATCTGCATCAATAATGGCTACCAAGGAAACCTCAGGTAGATCTAACCCTTCGCGAAGCAGGTTTACCCCGATCAGTACATCAAAAATACCTTTTCTCAAGTCCTGCATGATTTCAACGCGTTCTAGGGTATCCACATCACTGTGGATATACCTGCAGCGAATAGAGAATCGGGTCAGGTATTTGGTTAATTCCTCGGCCATTCTTTTGGTCAGGGTAGTGACCAAAGTACGCTCGTCTTTTTCTACCCTGAGTTGGATTTCTTCCATCAAATCATCGATTTGCCCCGCAGAAGGCCTAACCTCAATTACAGGATCTAAAAGTCCCGTTGGGCGAATGATTTGTTCTACATAAACACCCTGTGATTGCTGCAACTCATAGTCGGCAGGTGTGGCGCTGACATAGATGATTTGATTTTGCAACGCCTCAAATTCTTCAAACTTTAAGGGTCGATTGTCCAGGGCTGCGGGAAGTCGAAATCCGTATTCAACCAAATTTTCTTTTCTCGATCGGTCTCCTCCATACATCGCGTGTACTTGGGGGAGGGTGACGTGACTTTCATCGATCACTGTAAGAAAATCATCTGGGAAGTAGTCTAACAAACAGAATGGTCTGGTGCCCGGATTTCTACCGTCTAAATACCTTGAGTAATTTTCAATCCCGGAGCAGTAACCAAGTTCTCGAATCATTTCTAAATCGAACTCAGTTCGTTCATGGATTCTTTTTGCCTCCAGTGGTCGCCCAATCTCATTGAAATAGGCCACTTGCTTCACCATATCCTCTTGAATTTGGTGTATGGCATTTTGTAATATCTCTGGAGAGGTGACAAAAAGATTGGCAGGATAAAGCCGCAGTTGTTCTTCTTGTGAGAGAATAGTTTGGTGCAGTGGATCGATTACCTCCAAGGCATCGATTTCATCACCAAAAAAATGGATCCGAAACGCGTGATCTGTATAAGAGGGAAATACATCCAATACATCTCCTTGGATTCTAAAGTGTCCATGCGTCAGCCCTTCAGTGGTTCGGGCATAGAGACTTTGGACCATTCGGTGCATCAGGGCAGTTCGGGATATCCGCTGTCCTTTTTCCAGTTCAATTAAATTCTTTTTGAATTCGTGTGGATTTCCGATCCCGTATAAACAGGAAACCGAAGCGACAACCAACACATCTCTTCTTCCTGAAAGCAAGGAAGATGTAGTGCTTAAACGCATCTTTTCAATATCCTCATTGATGGATAAATCCTTTTCAATATAGACCCCTGTAGTCGGGATATAGGCCTCAGGCTGATAGTAGTCGTAATAGGACACGAAGTACTCTACAGCATTATTGGGGAAGAATTGTTTAAACTCTGCATACAGCTGGGCGGCAAGCGTTTTATTGTGTGCCAACACCAAAGTAGGACGCTGTACTCGATCGATTACATGGGCTATGGTAAAAGTTTTCCCTGAGCCAGTTACCCCAAGCAGTGTCTGGTGAGCTTCGCCACTGTCTAGCCCGCTGACCAGTTGATCGATGGCTTGTGGTTGATCACCAGTGGGAACAAATGGAGCAACTACCTGAAATTTCATGCCGTAAAAATACAAAAGCGGCCTGAGCTTCTCCTGGATTCTTGCCTAGGAATCCTATAAATCTCTTCTTTTCAACAATTGATGGGTGCCCCAAATAAATAATCCTGCCCAAAATAGCGCTACTAAATATTCCACAGCAGTAGTTTGGTACGCATTTTCAAAAGTTTCCCCCACCTGCTTGGCTACAGTTTGTATTCCATTTAGTCGTGTAAATGGTTGTTTGATCAGGGAATACATGCTCACCAAAGGAAAGAAACTGGTGATTTGTTCTGCGGTTTCAGCCGCCACAATAGCCGTATCGTTCTTAAAAGCTTTCCAATACAAGAGTCCCGAGAGAATTCCCTCAAAAATCTGCCATATTACGATAAATCCTAGGGCAAATGCGGATCGTTTTACTAACACGCCTGCAAAGAGACAGAAACTAAAAAAGGCAACTAACTTAACAAAATAGGCAGCTAAAAAGGAGATGTCTTGAAAGACCAGGGAAGGGGTTGTGTAGTCAGAAAAAATACCCCCTAAAATACCAGACATCAGCGCGATTAATAGGGTAGAGGCCAGCGCTAACGCCAGGACCATATACACTTTAGTTTTTAGAAAATCAGCATGTGATAATCCATCGATCAAGTTTTGTTTGATGGTTTTGTAGCTGTACTCATTGGCCGTCATGGATACAATGATGATGGCTAAAAACAGTTTCATCCAAGCCGCGATAAAGGTGTTGAAGTGCCATATGTAGGGAAAGTTAAAGATCCCTTGATCGGCCAGGTGAAATTTGACAGGTCCTATGTCAAATCGTATGGCTGCGATCAGGGCTATGCTGGTGAGCAAAAACAAATAACCGAACAGCAAGAGCTTGCTCCAGCGGTTATGCCACAATTTGATCCATTCAATGTGCAGTAACCTAATCATGTGTCGTGTTTTTATGAGTCATGGCCAAGAATCGATCTTCCAGGCTTGTTTTGTGTTTTTGAAGCACACTTAAATAAATCCCGTTTTCCGCGAGTTGTTTGTTGATTAGCTCAGTGGGTAGCTCTTCGTTAAATTGAATTAAATACCCCATACCTTCTGGAATATAATGCAACACAGCTGGGTTCGTTTTGATCCAAGATGTCAGTGCTTGGTTTTGTGGGCTCTCCAGGTAGACGGTCTGTTGTTCCTGAAGTAATTCCAACACGGATCCTTCAAAAATCATGTGCCCCTCTTGGAGTACCAGGACTCGATCACATACCTTTTCCACTTCATCCAACAAATGCGAGGCCAATACGATGGTGGTGCCTAGAGCGGCTACTTTCTTGATAATCCCTCTGATTTGATGAATACCCTCTGGATCTAATCCATTGGTAGGTTCATCTAATATCAGAACTTCTGGATCATTCAGCAACGCAGAGGCAATCGCCAATCGTTGTTTCATTCCCAGAGAATACTGATCAAAACTATCGTGTTTTCTTCCCAATAAACCAACTAGTTCAAGCTTGTCCTCAATAGCACTTAAGGGCACACCTTTGATTAAACAAACGATTTCTAAATTTTTATAGGCACTTAGGTACGGATAGAAGTTTGGTCGTTCGATAATGGCCCCTACTTTTTTTAGGGCTTGGTTCGGAGTGCATTGGCCCTGGAACCAAGTAAAGCTTCCGGATGTAGGGTTGACTACTTGAAGAACCATACCCAGTGTGGTGGATTTGCCGCTCCCATTGGGTCCGAGCAAACCGTATACGAATCCTTTTTTGATATCAAAGGATAACGGATGTACCGCTTGTCTTTTTCCGTAGCGTTTGCTGAGTTGGTGTACGCTGAGTAAAATGGTAGGATCAGAATGTGTCATTGTGCTATTGACGAACAAATGCGTAATTTGTTACAAATATAATTTTTCATGGCGCAACCGATTATGTCGAAAAAAAAGCCAGCTTTTCCCATCGGAAAACGATTGGTGACTTATCTGACAAATTACAGTAGATACACGAAACTTCCCATTTTATACCAGGATTTGTTGCGTTTTGTGGGCTCGATAGTAGTATATGACCAAAATCAAGAAGATACTCTTTGGGTGCGTGTCTATTTTGCAGATCACGAACGGGATGAAATTGACTACGGGTTAAAAAAAATATACGCCATACTTCATTCCGACGGTACAGAGTCCATTATTCCTCATTTGAGTATTGATGCCATTGATTACTGCACGTTTGGCAATTCCAAACCTTTTCGGATCAAAGTTCGCAATGTAATCAACGACAACTTTACCTATTTCTATGTAAAAAAAGCAGATGCCTCTAGGGTGTACGGATTGGAATTAGAGCATATGCTCTCCCCGTACAATCTACACTTTTTGGTGTATCAGGATACCATGATCGAAGAGCATATATCCGGTATTCCAGGGGATGTGTTTATCGATACCATGCTGGATGGTTTGAAGCCACATGAGAAATCTCAAATAGCTAAAGAATTTGTCAAGTTTAATGAACGTTGTATGATCCGCTTATTAGGCGATATGCGCTCGTACAACTACGTAGTGATACCCATTCACGATTTTGACCATGTGGAATATAAAATACGCGCGATTGATTTTGATCAACAGTCATATGAAGGTAGGTTGATTATATACAGGCCTCAGTTTTTTAAAGAAAACAACCCCATGGTCTCTTTGGTTAAAGACCGTTTGCCGGCTTCCTCTGTGGAACAGTATAAGATTGAGGAGCGATCGATTACCGCTAAGCGCATTTTAAGCAGAGAGGCTAGGTTAGAACAATTGCTCTCGGTTTATAGAAAGGATCGTGTATCCACGGAGGAAAACGTGTCACAGCTGTCCAAAGAAATATACGATCTAGCTATGGACAAGGCATTTAAACAAGCGAAAAGCATGGGAGAAGTGTTGACTTTTGCACTGGATTTTGTCAAGCGCAATTACCAAAACCCATCGGTATATCCTAGTGGAAACGCCAGAAAAATGCTCTAATTACCTCCCTGTTCTTTGTTGAAATATACCAAGTAGTAATACATTTGGCGTTCCTCATCCCATCCTTTTTCTACGAATTTTTGGGCTGATTCAGGATTGACAAAATCCAGCTTAATTTGAATGTTGGTATCGAGTTGGATGACGTTGCGTATTTTTTTTCTTGACTCGGTCACTGCTTTATTGGCAATATCAAACTCAGCTACATCTTCCAAGTTGTATTTTGGCCCTCGTTCTACCTTGTAGTGCTTGAATTCAGGAATTAATGCAGGATTATCGATCACCTCTTCGATGAAGGCGGACTCATTAAAATGATCATTTTTGGCAAAATGATGAACAGCCTTGTTCATAAACAAGACCTCCTGTTGTTTATCTTCTGCAGGAAAAACTACTTCTTTGGCAAATCCCTGGCAAAATTTCAAATAGTTTTTGGTAAAGAAATGCCCATCTTCCATCAAGGATACTCCTAAGAATGCCTCCAGCCAATACTTACTGTCGTATCGGTTGGTATCTATGCTCATGATTCGGTATCCTGCTTCTTGTTCTAGTTCAAGAACGATGCACCCTTTGTCTAATTTATTGAGGTTGATTCCTTGTTTGATACGCAATTCAGGCATGGTTTGCGTTCCTTCGACCTGAAGAAAATCTTGTTTGAGTTCACTTTTAAAAATGCCCAGTGCGTTGACTTTCTGATTGTTGTACACCACTCCTTGAAGTTGTGTGACGTAGAGTTCACCGCTTTTGATGTGTGGGTGTTTGGACTGATCGTATAGATGTTTGGCTATGTCACAACTGGCCTGATGGAAGGAAGTCGTTTTGTTAAATACCTGAGAAATCACTTGGTAAAGCGGATGAAATTCTAAATCAACCTCATGGGTGAAGTGATAGTAAACCTCCTCCTTTTCCCTAAACGGCTTAAAAAAAAATTCCTTTAAGTGTCCGTTTAGTTCATCGTCAAGTACGTAAGGTTCACTGCTGAGTAAGAGTCCTTCGTTTTTGTGTTGGTTACCAATTTTATGAATAGATAGTGCCTCAAATTGAGTATTAAAAAAATGAATCATAATGGCTTTAAATGCTTAGTTCCAGGTTTCCTCATCGTGAAACCCATAATCGTCAAGGTCCTCATCGTTCAAGCCAAACTCGTCCTCGAACAGGTCTTCTTCGTCAATTTCTTCCCCATCAAATGATTTCTCAGGCACATCATCGGGTAAGTTGCCAAAAGAAAAAACAACGCCTGATTTTGCGCCATCCTCCAGTGCAGGAACTTGATCGATCCATTCCACAAAGAAGGTCCACAAGTTCATGAAATCATAGACGTAAATTAACTTCTTATTGGAGAGTTCTCTGGCTTCTTCCACTGTTGTGTGTTGCATGTTCTGACCCTCTCCCATGTCCATCAAGGAGATTTCTTGATCTTGCACCCATTCGCTATCACAGGTGTAAAATGAGGCCATTTCTTGTCCATTGAATCCAAAACTGCTGTAAATCTGTTGGTGCAGATCGGCCAACGAGGCCGAAGGATCGATGGCGATGTCTCTAAACACATCTGTTTTATCGTCCAAAATGACGCGTATTTTGTCGTAGTTCATACTATTGCTCCGTATTTTTTGAAGTGATTAGGTCTAAAATAGTTTTCCATTGAAGGCCAAAAATTAAGGTAGCCAACACTAAGTGAATTGTTTGGCTTCCCATCGGGAAATTTAGATAAAAAAGTACTATTCCGGAAATAGCCGCACCTGCCAATAAGCCCAGGGTTATAAGATGTCTCGTTCTTAATTCTGCGGGGCTTATGCGCCAAATCCACCATTGTACGAGCAGAAGGGCTATTGAAAAAGAGCGATGTATGTAAAAAAGTATCGGAGGATTCTGTAGCCAAATTTCGGGATGCAGACCTTGGGTGATTTCAGACTGATGGTCTACATAAGCTCTGACTTGTGTGCCCAAAATCACTTGAATAGCCAGCAAAGCCAAAGCGCCACACGAAAATTTAAACAAAGAAGAGTTGATTTGTCTCGATATAAGTTTTTTTGGCCATAGTGCCATTAATGCCCCAATGATAACTAGAGCCATGAGCATGTGCAAGGTGATTTTAAATGGAGCCAACACGGAATAAACCACGGTAGCACCAAGCCAGGCCTGAAATCCCATCCCAAAAACTACCCCCCACGCTAAAAGAGTGTGTCCTTTTTTTGTCCGCCACATGCTTAGTGAAAACAAAGCCATCAATACAGTAGACAAACCAGCTAAGGCGCCTAATAGCCTATTGATGTACTCCACCCAGGTGTGGTAGGGGTTAAATACGGCATAGTCGTGTTTGGTGTATGGAGCCCAATAGGCGGGATTAAATTCTGTGCCCGTGGTAAAATCCTTTTGAGCCACCAAAAGTTGCTCTTCCTTAATGATGACATGGCCTTGTTTGAACTCTCTTTCAGGGGCCCATATAAGCGCAGATTCTTCTGTGGGCGGAATGTAGTAGCCAAAACATTTTGGCCAGTCTGGACAACCCATGCCACTTCCAGTCATGCGAACGAATGCTCCGGCAATAACCACCAAATAAACGAGGATCAACGATATTTTTACCCAAGTGTTAAACTGTTGTTTCATAAAGTCGTATTGATGGGTGTTAAACCTAAAGAAATACCTTTTTTTAGCATTAACGCTCGAGCAGCCTCTTTCTGGTTAGGTATTTCACCTTCCAAAATGGCTTCCTTGATGGTTTCTTTGATTTGACCGATAAATGGGGAAGGACCTATCCCAAAAGTCTCCATGATTTCTGCACCATCTACAGGAGGTTGAAAATTCCGCAAATGATCTCTTTGTTCTACTTCGGCCACTTTTTGACGAACCGTGGCAAAGTTTTGCAGGTACCTCTTTTGTTTTTTTGGATTCTTGGTGGTTATGTCCGCCTCACAAAGGATCATTAAATCTTCCAAGTCTTCTGAAGCGTCAAACACCAACCTTCTTACAGCGCTATCCGTCACGAAATCTTCAGCGATGATAATGGGTCGTGAACTCATGGCGACTAATTTTTGCACGTATTTAACCTTTTCATTGAGCGGCATGTGCAGCCTTTTGAACAGTTTGTGGACCATTTTGCCTCCTAAGAACTCATGTCCATGGAACGTCCAACCTATTTTAGGGTCAAATCGCTTTGTTGGTGCTTTTCCAATATCGTGTAAAAGTGCAGCCCATCTGAGCCAAAGCTTATCGGTGGTTCGAGAAATGTTGTCCACAACTTCCAAAGTGTGCCAAAAATTATCTTTGTGTCGTTGTCCTTCAATTTCTTCAACACCCAACAAAGCGGTCACCTCTGGTAGGATAATATCCAGTAAACCAGCCTCATACATCAGCGCTAGTCCTCTGCTGGGCTTCGGTGTAGACATGATCTTATTTATTTCATCGACGATGCGCTCCGGAGCAATAATTTTAATTCGTTCAGCTTGATTTTTTATGGATTGCCAAGCTTGCGGATCAATCGTAAAATCAAGTTGAGCAGCAAAACGAATCGCACGCATCATCCTTAACGGATCATCGCTAAATGTCACTTGTGGATCTAATGGGGTAATCAACAATTTAGCGGACAAATGATCCACCCCTGTAAAAGGATCGACTAATGCACCCCAACGATTTTGATCCAGGCTGAGGGCCAAAGCATTAATGGTGAAGTCACGCCTGTTTTGGTCGTCTGCCAAACTACCAGGTGCCACTTTTGGATTTCGGCTATTGTGGGTATAGCTTTCTTTGCGCGCTCCAACAAACTCAAGTGTGATGTCTTGATAGTGCAACATGGCCGTTCCGTAGTTTTTAAACACACTGACCTCTGAAGCTCCTGGTAGGGCGTCAGCTAATGCTTGAGCAAGAGCAATACCATCGCCGACAGCCACAATATCAATGTCCTTTGAGCCCGTCCTCTTCAAGAGGTGGTCACGAACATATCCACCAATCACATAACACTCTAAATCAAGTTTTTGCGCAACCTGACTTAAAGTTTTAAATACAGGATGATTTAATGCTTCAACGCAGTAGATATTTGGACTCATGAGCGAATAATGGCAACCTCTCCATTCGATTTTAAACGAATTATGGTGGAAGGTCGTGACAGAGTTAACGATTGATCCAAAGGTACTATATAGTCTACAGCTTGTAAAATCTCTGGGGTTATTTCCGCAAATGATTTTGGAAAAGGATTACCCGATATGTTGGCTGAAGTGGCCACTAAGGGTTTGCGCATTTTTTGAATGAGTCGCTGACAAAAGGTGTGTTTGACCACCCGAACTCCCAGACTTCCATCAGGGGCCAATAAGTTTTCCGCCACCGATTTAGCACCGTCTAAAATTAAGGTTAAAGGGTGCTCTGACAGTTCGATCAAATCGTAACCAACTTCCGGAACATCGACTACCCATCGCGAAAGCATCGCATCAGATTCCATCAGACAAATCATGGATTTGAGTTCATGTCTGTGTTTCATATCATAAATGCGTTGAACAGCCATTTTGTTTGTGGCATCGCACCCCAATCCCCAAATGGTGTCCGTGGGAAACAAAATGACTCCACCACCCTCAATGACCTCATGGGCTTTTTTTACGATCTGGTTTAGATCAGCTCCGGAAAATGTGTTAGAATTTGATTCCACTGAATTCTGTTTTTGTCTTGATGTACATTTGATTTCTTCAAACTGACCTTTTGACTGCCCAATATGGGGATAGGTTCAAAAGAAAAACCACTCCATTTAATCGGAGTATCATTTAATAACGCCATAGCTTTAAACCACAAATCATCAGATTTCGGGCACAGCTTTTGAAAAAGCGCCATGTCAAATACCTGCTTGTTAAAACTGTGGGGAGGGTAGAGGACTCCTGAAGATCCAATGGCTAATAAATCCGCTTCATCAAATGATTTTGATCGATCCCAATTCCATTGAGTATAGGGTAAAACCTCACCCAATTCATCTCGTTTAATCAGCCTACAATGGTGGGCCATGATATGTCCTGGATGTGAAATATGAGCGCTGTAAAGTGTTGAAAGCCAATTTTTAGGATAAATCAAATCGTCGTCACAGGTGACAATGAGCTCATTGGGGAAACTTTTCAGGGATTCAATCAGTTTAAGCTGAGGACCATCAATATCCGAAAAGCGCACTTCAAAACGCGCACCCATCATCTTATTGAGGGAATGGGGAACTTTGTTTTCAAGGGATTTGTTGAGCCACAATACAATTTTCTTTGGGGCTAAATCTTGTTCCAGCATATTGCGCACCACTAAATGAAGCGCTTTTAACCGTGGTTCAAAACTAGTGAGACTGACCACCAAATCAGGGGTGTCTACGGGGGTCCGAGACCATAGATTTTTGTTGTGCAGTAAAAGTCTTACAGAGTGAAATATGGATAATGGATACTCTTTGAGTTTCATGACCCAAAAATAACGATAACCAAGGATTGTTTTTCTAATTTTGGGCAAATTAATCCGATGAGAGAATCCTCTGTATCCATATCTGTAGTATTGAGCACCTACAATGCTGTTGCTTGGTTGGAAAAAGTATTGTGGGGTTTTAACGCGCAAACATTTAGAAATTTTGAGCTAGTTGTCGCCGACGACGGTTCGGGCCCAGAGACTGCTGCTTTAATAGAAAAAATGAGGTCATGCGTTTTTTATCCGATCCAACATGTTTGGCAAGAAGACGAGGGTTTTCAGAAGTCACGGATATTAAACAAAGCAATTTTAGCTGCCCAGGCTCCTTATATTGTCATGACTGATGGAGATTGTATTCCAAGAGCGGACTTTTTGGAAGTTCACCACCGAAGCAAGACCCCAGGATACTTTTTGTCAGGAGGTTATTTTATGTTGCCCATGGACATTTCTGAAAAAATCACTTCAGAAGATATTGATCAACAGCGTTGTTTTTCACTAAAGTGGCTGAAAAGTCAGGGCCTTAAACGCAGTTTTAAAAATAATAAACTAAGCGCTCAAGGAAATTTGGCCAAATGGCTCAATAGTTGGACGCCGACAAAGGCCACTTGGAATGGACACAATGCCTCAGGCTGGAAAGAAGACCTATTGGCGGTAAATGGCTTTGATGAGCGGATGCAATACGGTGGTCAAGACCGCGAGTTGGGAGAGCGTTTAGTGCATTTGGGCATCAAATCTAAGCAGTTGAGATACAGTGCTATATGTGTTCATCTCGACCACAAAAGATCCTATAAAACCAAGGAGTCCATCGATAAAAACAAAGCTATTCGCCAAGAAGTAGCCAAGCTTAAGACCAGTTGGACTGACTTCGGGATCAAAAAAACTCGTTAACCTAGTTTAAGCAGATACGCCATATTCACGGAGCGCATTATTGAGCGATGTTTTTTTGTCGGTACTTTCCTTTCGGGTTCCAATGATTAACGCACAGGGCACTTGGTAGGTTCCTGCATTAAATGTTTTTGTGTAGCTTCCTGGTATTACCACAGATCGAGCAGGTACATAACCCTTGAATTCTATGGGTTCATTTCCAGTAACGTCAATAATTTTGGTGGAGGCAGTCAATACTACATTGGCTCCAAGAACAGCTTCCCGCTCGACGCGAATGCCCTCGACCACAATACAACGAGATCCGACAAATACATCATCTTCAATAACCACTGGGGCCGCTTGTAATGGTTCTAATACGCCGCCAATCCCTACGCCACCACTCAGGTGTACATTTTTGCCAATCTGAGCACAGCTGCCTACTGTAGCCCAGGTATCTACCATGGTGCCTGTGTCTACATAGGCACCGATATTTACATAACTAGGCATCAAAATAGTTCCAGGAGCAATATAGGCTCCATGTCTGGCTACAGCATGAGGGACTACCCTAATTCCTTTCTCGGCATAGCCTCTTTTAAGCGGCATTTTGTCATGAAACTCAAAGATACCCACTTCGTGGGTTTCCATTTGTTGGATCGGGAAGTAAAGCACCACTGCTTTTTTTACCCACTCATTGATTACCCAGCCTGAGGGGGAGGGTTCTGCACACCTGAGTTGACCGCTGTCTACCAATTCGATAACACTTCTGATGGTTTCTTGTGTTTTCTCGGTTTTCAGTAATGTTCGATCTTCCCAAGCAGCTTCAATAATGGATCTAAATTCAGTCATGTGTCGTTATTTTGAGGCGCAAATATAAACCAGGATATTTTATTTGGCTTCCCAATCCCTGCAAATCACAAATTAAGCTGTAATTTTGTCAAAAATGAGCAGAATACTCGCCTTAGACTACGGAACCAAGCGCACAGGTATCGCTGTAACCGACCCTTTGCAGATGATTGCATCCGGTTTGTGCACAGTGAACACTCCTGAGTTGATGACTTTTCTACAGCAGTATTTTGCCGAAGAATCAGTGGCCTGTGTGGTTTTAGGTGCCCCCAGAAGGTGGGACAACACCACAGGACCTATAGAAGAAGAAATACAATCATTTATTAAGCGCTTCCAATCCATTTTCCCGCAGATGCCTTTAGATCGTCAAGATGAACGTTTTACTTCGATGATGGCTCAACAAGCCATGATTGATGGCGGGCTAAAAAAATCTAAACGCCAAGATAAAGCCCTGGTAGACCAAATAAGCGCTACACTAATTTTACAATCCTACTTAACCAAAAAAAGATGATACTTCCCATAGTTGCCTATGGCGATCCTGTATTGCGCCAAAAATGTACTGAAATAACCCCGGATTATCCCGAGCTGGATGTTTTGATTGAAAACATGTTTGCCACGATGTACCACGCTAGCGGGGTAGGTCTTGCCGCTCCCCAGGTAGGATTGAATATTCGTCTTTTTGTGGTGGATACCAAGGCTTTTTCTCAAGATGAAGAACTCAGTGCTGAGGAGCAAACAGAACTCGCACAATTTAAAAAAGTGTTGATCAATCCGATGTTGATTGAAGAAGATGGTGAACCTTGGTCCTTTAATGAAGGATGCCTCAGCATACCGGATATTCACGAAGAAGTATCCAGAAAACCCCATATTGTATTGCGTTATCAAGATCAACAGTTTGTGGTCCACGAGCAACCATTTACCGGACTCATTGCCCGTGTGATTCAACACGAGTACGATCATATTGAGGGGGTGTTGTTTATCGATAAATTATCCCCATTAAAAAAACGTCTGCTTCAGAGAAAGCTGACAGACATCACCCAGGGCAAAGCTAGTCCCAGCTACCGCATGAAGTTTCCGAGTATCAAATCAAAAAAATAATCAAAAACGGCCTGAAGCCTATTCTCAATTCATTTCTATTTATGCAACTCGACAAAATTGTATCTATTCCAGGCAAACCTGGACTTTTTGAAATCATCACACAAACTCGTGCTGGATTTGTAGCAGAGTCTTTGTTGGATGGAAAGAAAATCAGTATAGCTTTCAAAAACAACATCAGTGTGTTAAATGAGATTGCTATTTATACTCTAGAAGAAGAAGTGCCACTCAAAGAAGTGTTTCAAAAAATATGGGATAAAGAAAACGGCTCCGCCACTTCGGTATCTCACAAAGCGGATAAAGATGCCTTGGAGGCCTATTTTTTCGAAGTACTCCCCAATTTCGACGAAGACCGCGTATATCCAAGCGATATCAAGAAAGTGCTTCAGTGGTACAATCTACTGCTCGAAAAAAACTTGCTTGCACCAGCACAAATCAAAACAGATGAACCCGAGATCGAGTCAGCTCCAGGCGTTTGATCGCTTGTTAACCATCATGGATGAACTCAGGGCACAATGTCCTTGGGATCAAAAACAAACCTTTGAGACGCTGCGTCCATTGACGATCGAGGAAACCTACGAACTGGCTGATGCTATTTTGGAAGGGGATGCTAGGGAAATTGCTAAAGAGGTTGGTGATTTGATGCTTCATTTGGTTTTTTATGCCAAAATTGGCAGTGAAAAGCAGCAGTTTGATATAGCCGACGTGATCAATCAACTTTGTGAGAAGCTGATACATCGTCACCCTCATATTTACGGCGATGTTGTCGTGGCTGACGAACAAGAAGTGAAAAGAAATTGGGAACAATTAAAACTAAAAGAGGGTCAAAAAGGAGTGCTGGCCGGTGTACCTAAGGGTCTTCCAGCCCTTGTAAAGGCTACAAGAATTCAAGAAAAAGCAGCTGGAGTTGGTTTTGACTGGGAAAATTCTACCCAAGTTTGGTCTAAGGTTGAGGAGGAAATAGCTGAGTTTTTGTCAGAAGTCAAGCAAAAGAATCAACAAAAAGCAGAGGAGGAATTTGGGGATGTGCTTTTTTCTTTGATCAATTATGCCAGGTTTCAAGGAATAGATCCTGAAAGTTCGCTTGAAAGAACCAATAAAAAATTTATCCAACGATTTGCGCATATGGAAGCTTCGATGAACGCACAACAAAGAACCTGGTCCTCGTATTCACTTGAGGAATTAGAGTCATTGTGGCAGCAAGCCAAATAGTTGAGCCCAGACACATCTAATCCGTTATCTTAGCACTTTAAACCCATACCATTTGTTGACTAACTATACCAAAGAATTTGCCTATAACTTGAAGCTTTCTTTCCCCGTTATTTTGGGATTGTTGGGGCATACATTTGTCGCATTTGCCGATAATATTATGGTGGGTCAATTGGGAACCGCAGAGTTGGCAGCGGTGTCACTGGGAAATAGTTTTGTCTTTATCGCCATGTCATTGGGCATTGGCTTTTCAACCGCGATTACACCTTTGGTGGCTGAGGCTGATGGTGCACAAGACAGCGCCTCAGGTAAATCCGCATTAAAACACGGATTGATCCTGTGTTCTGCTATAGGCTTTAGTTTGTTTGCGATGATTTTGTGGGCCAAGCCGTTGATGTACCGCATGGAACAACCTGAGGAAGTAGTCGCTTTAGCATTGCCCTATCTGGATCTTGTGGCATTTTCTTTAGTTCCGTTGGTGATCTTCCAGGCATTTAAACAATTTTCTGAGGGAATGTCACGCACCAAATATCCTATGTATGCTACCATTGTGGGTAACCTAGTCAATATTGTGTTGAACTACCTCTTTATTTTTGGCAAGTTTGGTGCTCCAGCCTGGGGAATAGTAGGTGCTGCAGTAGGGACCTTAGTGTCCAGGGTAGTCATGGTTATTTTACTCTGGTATTTGTTGGCTCAGGATAAATCTATGAATTACTATGTGCTGCGATTTAATTGGCGCATCGTCGATTTTTCCAAGCTAAAAAAAATCATACAACTAGGTTTCCCCTCAGCGATGCAAATGTTTTTTGAGGTTGCGTTGTTTACTGCAGCCATATGGCTTAGTGGAGTATTGGGCAAAAATGCCCAAGCGGCCAATCAAATCGCACTTAATTTATCGAGCATGACGTTTATGGTTGGTATGGGTCTTGGTGTAGCCGCCATGATTCGTGTAGGTAACCAAAAAGGGTTAAAGGACTACATCAACTTAAGGCGTATCGCTCAGTCAATTTTTCTGTTGACATTGGTTTTGGAGATTGTTTTTGCGGGATTATTTATGTTGGGAAGACATCTCTTTCCTACGATTTACTTGAATGTAGAAGACCTAAAAAATGCGGTAGACAACGCTGAGGTAATCAGTATAGCTGCTCAATTGTTATTGGTAGCTGCATTTTTTCAAATCTCCGATGGATTACAAGTAGTTGTCTTGGGTGCGCTAAGGGGTTTGCAGGATGTGGTATTCCCCACCGTTATTACGGCCATTGCCTATTGGGCCATCGGATTTCCGCTTTGTTTTTATCTAGGGCTGCGCACTGATTTGGGATCTACAGGAATTTGGATTGGGCTATTAGCAGGACTAACCGCTTCCGCAGGGATGCTCTACCTTAGATTTCACTATTTGACGAAAAAACTGATTATCGATAACCACTAATTCATAAGATATGGAATTACCCAAGTTTATTTTAGGCGACAACACTGATTTTCCCGATGCCATTTATGTCGTACACACGGAATATCCGCGATTTATTTTGAATCTAGCCGACGACGATATTGAATGGCTGGAGGAATTTGATCCTGAAGATGAAGAACAACTGG
>JBEAQS010000088.1:0-9360 GCA_041163765.1 Bacteroidota bacterium
GAAGAACGGGCATCCAAATAATTGGTCGTAAAACCAATTTGGTTGTTGACCACGATATGAATCGTTCCCTCTGTGCGGTACCCATCCAGTTGAGCCATCTGCACAATTTCATACACAATACCTTGTCCAGCAATGGCCGCGTCTCCGTGGACCACGATAGGCAGCACTTTGGAGGGGTCCTCGGCGTAGGTTGTGTCTTGTTTGGCTCGGGCAATTCCCTCTACCACAGCCCCTACGGTCTCCAGGTGAGAAGGGTTGGGCGCGATATTCATCGTGATTTCGTTGCCGTTATCGGCTGTTCGGGCTGAAGTCCAGCCCAAGTGGTATTTCACATCCCCGTCAAAAACTACTTGTTCGTAATCCTTGCCGTCGAACTCGCTAAAAATATCCTTGGCAGACTTGCCAAAAATATTCATGAGCACATTCAACCTCCCGCGGTGAGCCATACCCATGACAAACTCTTTAACGCCTATAGAGGCAGCTTTTTCGATAATCGCGTCGATCGCCGGGATTAACGATTCATTACCCTCGAGCGAAAAACGCTTCTGCCCGACGTATTTAGTGTGTAAAAACATCTCAAAACTGACCGCTTGGGTCAATTTTTTAAGGATGTGTTTCTTTTGATCCGCATGAAAACTAGGTTGGTTGTCGTTGACGTTAATCCAGTTTTGAATCCACTGAACGCGATCTGGCTTGCGGATGTACATGTACTCAACGCCGATGGACTGGCAATAGATTGCTTGCAAGTGATCAATAATATTGCGCAAAGAGGTGGCCTTCAGGCCTAATATTTCTCCAGCGGAAAAAACTGTATCTAGATCAGCTGCGTTTAATCCAAAATTTTCTAGATCTAGGGTAGGTTCGTAGGTTCTTCTGGCGCGAACTGGATTCGTTTTGGTAAATAAGTGGCCCCTTGATCGGTATGCGTCAATAAGTTTCACCACCATAAATTCCTTGCGGATCGAATCGGGAACGGACTCAGAGAGCGCACCCATCTGCGGTAACTCACTTCCGGTTAATGTGGCGCTAGAAAACTCTTGCCCAAAATCAAATCCTTGAAAAAATGCACGCCAGCTCGGTTCAACCGAATCAGGATTGACCAAATAACGATCGTATAGGTCAGCAAAAAACGCAGTGTGTGCTGCGTTGAGAAATGAATACTTGTCCATTGAATTGCATTAAGCCTTAACGGCAAAAAAACATTCAAAAGTACACTATTTCCGGATTTTTACCTCTTTTAAACGCCTAAAAAACAAGGAAATTTACGGGGTTGGCTGCTTGTAGACCTTTCCATCCTTCATCACAAACAACACGCCCAAGGCTGCTTCAGCTCCCTGATCTGGATGTTGAGACAATGCGATCAGATCAGCTAAATAACCAGGGGCGACTCGACCGAGTTGATCCTCCATACCCAAAAGCGCCGCATTGGTAGTGGTAGCGGCTTTTAGGGCTGCTTTAAAAGGCATACCTGACTGCTCCATATAGATAAATTCACGGGCATTGTCTCCGTGGTGGGACACACCGGAATCTGTTCCAAAAGCAATATTTACGCCCTTTTGATACGCCTTGGCAAATGTAGCTGAGGTAATCGGTCCCACCTCAAGCGCCTTAGCGGTGACCATTGGCGGATAGTATCCGGGAATTTTTGCGTTGTTCATCACGTGTTGGGCCGCAGATAATGTGGGTACTAGATACGCATCGTGCTTTTTCATCAATTCCATAGTAGCCTCGGACATAAAACTCCCGTGTTCGATCGTTTTGATTCCCGCGACAACAGCCCGTCTCATACCTTCATCACCGTGCGCGTGTGCGGCGGTAAGCATGCCATAATCAGCCGCTGTTTCGACAATAGCTTTGATTTCTTCTACAGTGAACTGGGGATTATGCCCGTTTTTGGCCATGGACATCACTCCACCTGTAGCGGTAATTTTAATGACATCGGCTCCTTCTTTGTAGCGTTGACGCACCGCTTTTCTAGCCTCATCCACCGAGTTTATCACTCCTTGTGCAGGTCCAGGATCTCCCATCAAATCTGCGCGAACTCCGTTAGTCGGATCCGCATGCCCTCCCGTTGAAGCGATGGATTTACCCGCAGTCCAAATACGCGGGCCATCCACGGAGCCTCTGGCAATCGCTTTTCTCAAAGCTATATTGACACCGGACCCACCTAAATCACGCACAGAGGTAAAGCCAGCTTGCAATGTTTTCTGGGCAAATGCGACCGACTCAAAAGCCACATCTTCTTTGTTGTACAAAAACTTATTGAGGTAGGTTTCTGGATGTATTTCGCTTTCAATGTGCACGTGAAGATCAATCCATCCCGGCATCAGAGTAGCCGATTTTAAATCGATCAACTGGTCTGATTCTCCGCCGTTTTGCCATCCTGAGGCAATGGACAAGATTTTATTTCCCTCGACAACCACGGTGGATTGACTCGTGGTTTTTTGGGTAGCTGGATCGTAGATACCCCCGCACTGAATGTAGGTTTTTTGCCCCCATACCAAAGCACTGGTACACAAGGCCACTAGAAAGCAGATTTTTTTCATCAGGAACAATTATGGTTGGTCCTGTGAACTTACTGTTTTTTTCTGATATTTTGTTCCCAAGCCCATGAAGAAGCCAAAGATTCTTCCAGGGTGTGCCTCGCTTTCCAGCCCAGAACCTCTTCCACCTTGCGGGTGTCGGCATAGGCGGCGATAACATCACCAGGTCGCTTGGGCGCAATGGCGTAGTTCAATTTCACCCCAGTAGCTGCCTCAAAAGCGTGCACCACTTCCAAAACAGAGTTGCCTTGACCAGTACCTACATTAAACACTTCATAAGACTGATTCATGGAGCCACCCAAAATGCGTTCCAAAGCGGCCAAATGGGCTTCTGCCAAGTCCACTACATGGATGTAATCACGGATGCACGTACCGTCTGGAGTGGGGTATTGATCCCCAAATACCGATAAACGCTCGCGGATACCGATGGCCGTCTGGGTGATAAACGGCACCAAATTTTGAGGAACTCCCAAAGGCAACTCCCCAATAAGTGCGGAGGAGTGAGCGCCAATCGGATTGAAATAACGCAGAGCGATGGCTTTGATTCGGTCGGATACCGCGCACAGGTCTCTGATGATTTCCTCCCCTATTTGCTTAGTGTTTCCATAGGGAGATTCAGCCGGCTTAATCGGTGCACGTTCATTGATTGGCAAGGAATCTGCCTGTCCATAGACCGTACACGACGAACTGAATATCAGGGCGCTTCCGGGAATTTGATCCAAAGCCTCCAACAGGTAAATCAAACTACAGAGATTGTTTTGGTAGTACTTTAATGGTTCTTGTACGCTCTCTCCTACCGCCTTATAGGCCGCAAAGTGAATAGCGCCCATTATGTCTTTTTCCCGTTCAAACAAATCGGCTACATCCTGCTTTTTAGCCAAATCCATAGCGTAAAAAACAGGGCGTTTTCCGGTAATTTGTTCGATCCCCGCGAGCACTTCGCGACGGGTGTTGGACAAATTATCCACCAAAACCACTTCATACCCTTTTTCAATCAATACGACAGCCGTGTGAGACCCAATGTAGCCTAAGCCACCTGTAATTAGAATTTTAGCCATCAGTACACAGGAATTTTGCCAAAGATTGGGCGATATACGTTTGTTGTTCTTCATCCAGCTCCGTGTGCATCGGCAAGGAAATTACCTGCTCGGAAATGCGATTGGTCACTTCAAAATCAGCCTCGTTGTATCGATCGCTGAGGTAAGCTTTTTGGCGATGCAAAGGAATGGGGTAATAAACACCTGAAGGAACACCCAAAGACTGTAAATGGGTGACTAAACCATCCCTGAGATTTGCGGGTACCAACAAGGTATATTGGTGAAAGACATGACAGTCGCACTGAGCGCAAATGGACCCACAACCAGAACTCATTTTGGGTAAAATAACCCCAGGCACCCCAGAGAGCAGCGAATTGTATCGTTGAGCAGCCAAGCGGCGTTTTTGATTATAACTGTCCAACCTGGGTAGCTTGGCATTCAAGACAGCCGCTTGCAAAGAATCCAACCTAGAGTTAACTCCGACCACGTCGTGGTGGTAACGCAGGTACATGCCGTGGTTAACAATACCTCTCAACCTGTGGGCCAATGCCTCATCTTGACAAAACAAAGCCCCTCCATCTCCATAACAACCTAAGTTTTTTGAGGGGAAAAAGGAGGTGCAACCCACATGTCCCATCGTACCCGCTTTGGCTTTACGGCCATCGCTAAACGTGTAGGTAGCACCGATGGCTTGTGCGTTGTCCTCCACCACATAGAGGTTGTGTTTTTCTGCAATGGCTAGAATAGCCTCCATATCAGCGCATTGGCCGAATAAATGCACCGGAACAATCGCTTTGGTTTTGGGCGTAATCGCGCGTTCAATCGCCTTGGGATCGATACAAAAAGTATCGGGCAAAACATCGACCAACACGGGCGTAAGTTGCAATAGGGCAATGACCTCCACCGTAGCAGCAAAGGTAAAATCAGCCGTAATTACCTCATCTCCAGGCTGTAAATCCAGCCCCATCATCGCGATTTGGAGTGCGTCTGTACCGTTGGCACAGGGTATGACATGGGCAACTCCTAAATATTTTTCCAGAGCTGTGGAGAAGGATTGAACTTCAGGTCCGTTGATAAACGTGGATTGATCGAGTACGGTCTCAAACCGTTCGGCGACTTCTGCTTTAATTTCCTGGTATTGACCTTGGAGGTCGACCATTTGGATTTTTTTCATGAATGTGATTTATGCCACAAATCTACAAATATTCTCTCCAGGCCCTAGTGCAATAAAAAGGAAACGTAAATTAGCGCCATGCAATGGTTATACCGCTTACTGCTGATTAAAGTATCGTTTTGGCTCCCTGTGTTGGCCCGGGTAGTTCCAGTACTGCACACCTTTGTGGAGGGCAGAAAAAACACCATCGCCTACTTGACCCGTCACCGCCAACTAAACAAACCGCTGATTTGGATGCATGTTTCCTCCTATGGGGAATGGCAACAAGGACAACCTGTTTGGAAAAAACTCCACCAGAAATACCCCAACCACCAATTTGCGCTGAGCTTTTTCTCCGCCTCTGGCTATGAACTGGTAGCTCCCACCATGGACCATCAAAATGATTTGGTTTGTTACCTACCCCTAGACGGCTTGGGTCGATCTCGAGAGTTTTTACAGGCCCTACAACCCAAGGTAGCTCTGTTTGTCAAATACGACATATGGCCCATGATGATGCAGGCGCTGGAGGAACGAGGAATAAAATCACTCCTGTTTTCAGCGGTCTTTCGCATCCAACAGCCATATTTCAGGAACTATGGAGGGTTTTTTCGCCATGCCCTCAACAAACTATCCCACATTGAGGTACAGGACCAAGCCTCATGGGATCTGCTGACCAGCATCGGCATGTCCCGAATCTCCGTCTCTGGAGATACTCGCTATGATCGCGTAAAAGAAACCTCTTTAAATATTAAAAACGTTGATTTTGTGGATGTGCTCGCACAGGGAAGACCTGTAGTGGTATTGGGGAGTGCTTGGAAAGAAGATATGCAACTCTGGAAGACAGCGATGGATGACGCCCATATGGAGTGTCTTTGGGTGGTGGCCCCCCACAAAATGGACGCCAAGCACCTTGATGAGTTATTGGCCAGTGTCCGCCAGCCTGTGTTAAAATACAGTACTTGGTCAGCCCAGGGATACCCCACCCAGGCTAATCATCCTGTTCTAGTGATCGACAATTTTGGCTTGTTGGGCAGTTTGTATCAAAAATCTACCGTGGCCTACATCGGCGGAGGACTCAAAACTGGGCTGCACAACACCTTAGAGGCCGCCGTTTACGGGGTTCCTTTACTGATCGGGCCTAATTATAAAAAATTTAGAGAAGCCCAAAGTTTGGTAGACCTAGGTGGCGCTTGGGTCGTTTCGACCCCAGCTCAGGCCCATCATGCGTTACAAACACTGCTCCATCAACCAGAAACAAGAGCAAAAATGGGTATTACCAATGCAGGTATGGTGGAAAAACACCTCGGGGCTACAGAAAAAATTGTGCATCGTTTGGAGACTTTGTGTACATTGGCCGCCAACTAAACAACCAACCCATGCAAAAAAAATTGTTCAGACTCTCCATGGTGGCTGCCTTGGCGGGTTTTTTATTCGGCTTTGACACCGTGGTCATCTCTGGAGCAGATCAAAAACTACAAACTCTTTGGCAATCTACCGACTTTTTTCACGGAACAGTGGTGATGGGTATGGCCCTGTGGGGCACAGTAATCGGCGCACTTTTTGGCGGATGGCCCACCCAGCGAATAGGTCGCAAAAAAACACTTTTTTGGATTGGTATCCTCTACTCTGTATCCGCTGTTGGATCAGCCTTAGCTCAAGACCCGGTTAGTTTTGCCGTATTCCGCTTTCTAGGCGGCCTGGGTATTGGGGCCTCGACCATTGCCGCTCCAGCCTATATTTCAGAGATTGCCCCCGCTAAAGACCGAGGCCGATTGGTTGGTTTTTATCAATTTATGATTGTATTTGGGATCCTAATTGCCTTTTTGTCCAATTACCTATTGGAAGGAATAGGACCTAATGACTGGCGTTGGATGATGGGCGTGGAAGCTTTTCCTGCACTCGCTTATACGGCTATGGTCTTCTTTGTCCCTATGAGCCCGCGTTGGTTGGTTTCCAAAGACCGGGTGGATGAAGCTAAATCAGTGTTGCAGGTATTGGGATCTGATTTGAGTATCGATGATTTGGTCCAAGACCACGCGCACAGCCAAAGTGCTCAGGGGTTATCGGAATCGGTATTAGACAAAAAATACCGCTTCCCGCTCACCTTGGCAATATTGCTCGCGTTTTTCAATCAATTTTCGGGCATCAATGCCTTTTTGTATTACGCGCCGAGAATCTTTGAAGCCGCCGGTCTAGGAGCCAGTACCGCTCTACTCAGCGGAATAGGTGTCGGTGTAGTGAATCTCATTTTTACCCTAATCGGCATCAACCTAATCGACCGATTGGGCAGAAAAACTTTGATGTATTGGGGCTCTTTTGGTTACATCGTCTCGCTTTCCTTGGTGGCACTTGCTTTTGCCGGATCATGGGGTGGTTTGTGGGTACCGGTTTTTCTATTCCTATTTATAGCCTCCCACGCCATTGGGCAGGGCACCGTGATTTGGGTCTATATCTCCGAGGTATTTCCCAACCATTTGCGCAGCAGTGGGCAAGCATGGGGTACTTCTACCCACTGGGTACTGGCCGCCATCATCCCCTCTATGGTTCCTGTGTTATTTACTTGGATTGGTCCCGCTCCAGTATTTGGATTTTTTGCCTTGATGATGGTGGTTCAACTCGCGTTTGTGCGTTGGATGATGCCGGAAACTAAAGGAGTTCCCCTGGAAGAGTTAAGCGCTTCATTGACCAAAAGCAAAAAGTAATCAAACAAAAAAGCCCTTCATGTGAAGGGCTTTTTCTTTGTACAGGCGGAGAGACTCGAACTCTCACACCTCGCGGCACTAGATCCTAAGTCTAGCGTGTCTACCAATTCCACCACGCCTGCAAAAGGTCTGCAAATATAAAAGGAAAAATTTGAATTTAAATGACCTAAGGCCAAAAAGTTCTTTTTGTACTTTTAGACTTTATTTTATTCCATGAAAGATCTACCCAATTACTTAGAAAACCACCGTGAACGCATGCTCGAAGAGCTCTTTGAATTATTGCGCATTCCCTCAGTAAGCGCTGACCCAGCCTACAAAAACGATGTGGCCAAGGCAGCGGAAGTGGTGGCTGAGCACCTCAAATCAGCCGGTTGTGATGGGGTAACCATTTTTCCTACCGAAGGACATCCCATCGTCTATGGTGAAAAAATAATCGACCCTGCCCTACCCACTGTTTTGGTCTATGGACACTACGATGTACAGCCCGCTGACCCTATTGAATTATGGGAAAGTCCGCCGTTTACGCCCGTCATCAAAAAAACGGAGCTGCATCCAGAGGGAGCTATATTTGCCCGTGGGGCCTGTGACGACAAAGGTCAGATGTTTATGCACATCAAAGCCGTGGAGTGGATGATCCAGTCCGGCAATCTGCCCTGTAACGTAAAATTGATGATCGAAGGCGAAGAGGAAGTCGGCAGCGACCACTTGGAATCTTTTGTAGCACAAAACAAATCAAAACTAGCTTGTGATGTCATCCTGATCTCGGATACGGGCATGATCGCCAACGATGTGCCCTCGATCACCACAGGACTTCGGGGACTGAGCTATGTAGAGGTTTCGGTGACCGGTCCTAATCGCGACCTGCATTCCGGTTTATACGGAGGGGCTGTCGCCAATCCAATCAATGCGCTTTGCGAGATGATTGCCGCCCTGAAAGACGAAAATCAACACATCACCATTCCTGGTTTCTACGATAAGGTAGAAGTGGTTTCTATGGAAGAGCGCGCTGCTATGGCCCAAGCTCCTTTTGACTTGGAAGCGTACCAAAAAGCCTTGAACATCGATTCCGTCAGGGGAGAAAAAGGATATACCACCAACGAGCGAAATTCGATTCGGCCTACCCTGGATGTCAATGGAATTTGGGGCGGGTACACCGGTGAAGGAGCCAAAACAGTGATTGCATCTACCGCCTATGCCAAAATATCCATGCGCTTGGTACCTCACCAAGACTGGCATGAAATCACCCGACTATTCAGTGATTATTTCACCTCCTTGGCGCCTGAGGGTACTACCGTATCTGTCAAGCCGCACCACGGTGGGATTCCCTATGTAATGCCTACGAACCATCCTGGATACCAGGCTGCACACAAAGCCTACGAACACACCTTTGGCGTAGCGCCGATACCACAGCGCAGTGGGGGAAGTATTCCTATAGTCGCTTTATTCGAACAGGAACTCGGATGCAAATCTGTCTTGATGGGATTTGGGTTGGATTCGGATGCGATTCACTCGCCCAACGAACACTACGGGGTGTGGAATTACTTTAAAGGTATAGAGACCATACCTTACTTTTATCACTATTTTGTCGAGGCGTCTGCTACGTAAAACAAGGCAGCGGCCCATCCATCGGCTTTAAACCATTGATCGGGGGCCAGCGCAAGCTGGCCCCCTTTGTTTTGCAACACACCTTGGGCCAACAAAGGTTGGGTAACCTCAGCGAAATAAGGGCGTAATGCACCGGGTAAGGATTGGGGATCAACCCCCCAGATTGTGCGCAATCCCGTCATCACCAACTCGTTATACCGATCGGCTTCAGTGAGCACCTCAACGGTTTGCGGGGTGATTCCTTGGGATAGGGACTTGATGTATTGAGGGTTGTTGGACACGTTCCAAGACCTGGAAAACCCATCAAAGGAATGGGCTGA
>JBEAQS010000089.1:0-3863 GCA_041163765.1 Bacteroidota bacterium
ATCGTGCAAAGACCTATTGATGGTCTAGTCGATTTTCATAAAAAAACCATCTAAGCGTTTAGGCGTTTAAAAACGCTATCGCAGAAATCTCTACGCGCACCCCTTTGGGAAGCCCAGCAACCGCTACGGTTTCTCTGGCGGGTGCGCTTTTTTCTGGGACGTATTGGCCATAAATTTTATTGACTGCTGCAAAATCAGCCATGTCGCTCAGAAAAATACTCACCTTGACTACGCTTTCCCAATTACCTCCCGCCTGGGATAAAACGGCCGTCAAATTTTTCATCACTTGAGTCGTTTCCTCCTCGATACACCCTGAGATCAACGCTCCGGTGGCTGGGTCCAAGGGAATTTGACCAGAAATAAATAATTGTTGCCCCACTTGAACGGCTTGACTGTAGGGGCCAATAGGCGCGGGTGCTTCTGAGGTAAGTATTATTTTTTTCATGCTATCTCTGGTTTCTTTTTTCCCATTTCAAGTCGCTTAACATGGAGCTTTTAATACCGATAAAAAAGTACCACCGCTCATAAGCGCCAAAAGGAGTCCAATCAAAATTAAGTCTAAAATCGTTTAGATCGCGATCTATTCGAATTTGCGTAAGGGTAAACCCTTGATTTTTAAAATCATAACCCGAAGAAACACCCATGCCCCATTTGGGGGTTAATTGAATGTCTCCCGAAAACATTAAGGAGTTGTTCGAAAATTCGCTTTGTCTTTGCTCATTGGCGTAGGTTACCGCGTACGCTAAATTAAAGTTCCACTGTATCTCTGTAGCGTAGACTGGATTTTTGATTTCCGATGGTTTTTTTGGCGCGTTGTATCCTGTTTCATAAGGGTTTGAATTACGCCCAAAAAGGCCGTCAGTTCTACCTTGCGAGGTTTCCGCATAAAACAAATCTCCCTGATTATCCTGCTCATCCTGTGAAGAATCTGTTTGTTTCTTATCCTTTTTAAACATGTCGCTATTGATGGAATAACTCAGGTTAGCACTGGCTCTGGTTAAACGCATCAATGCGCCATTTTGTTGGGCTACTAGAGTATTAATTCTTCTTCCTTGTGCATCGATGTCGTAAGGATCCAAATTCCCGTTGATATTCAATTTTAGCTGGTTGTCAAACAAACTAGTTCCACCTGTAAACCTAAACGGGTTTAATCTGAGCGAGTCCGCTTGAAAATTATAACTCGATGATATCGTTAGGTTCTCGATGATTTTAACTTTGCGTGGCTCCGTACGGGTACTGTCTTTGGACCTTACTTTTGCTTCCAGGGCATTCTGTAGTGAAAACCCTAGGCTTTGACTGCTGTTTAATCCTGGAGCCCCATATAAAGTACCTTCAAAACGTGAATAAGGAACCATAGTCCCGTCCGCGCCTAAATATTCATCGTAGTACTGATCATAGGCTGGGGTGTAACCAATACTTGCCGAGGGACGCATCACGTGTCGCAACGCCTGAATGCGCTTTCCCTCTTGGCGCACAAAAGTTCCGTAGAGGGTAGTCCCAATGCTGGCACTTAGATTGTATTGACTGAATCGATCAAAGCCTTGAAGGGTATCTAAAACCATCTTGTCGCCCACCATACTTCGGGCAAATGTTTGGGTAACCCAATTGTCTTCGAAGTTACCGCCAAGCGATACGCTAAAGTGTTTGGCTACCTTGAAATTGGTGTTGAACGGGATGCTGTGTTTCATTCCCATACGGCTGTCCTCAAACATTCTAGGTGTCAAGAACAAGGAATCCGTTGTTCGAATTCTGTTTTCTCCACGAACGCTGTACTGTAGATTGATGTTTTGAAAAATACCTTTTTTTGAGGCGCCTCTAGCGACAAATGGATAGATTCGCTCCATGCTGGCTTGTAGGGTAGGGAGGGTCAAGTTGACCTCTTGAGTATTGGTGTTCTGGTTGTGAGACGCCGTTAAACTCATATTAACCGAAGGATACTCTGGAAAGGTTTTATTAAAGTTAATCGAGGAAGAAAGGTTGTTGTTTTGGGTGTTGGGCAGGTTCATCTGGTTTAATGAATTTCTGAAGTACTGACTGCTCCCCAAGTTTACAGATGCGGAAAATCTGGCTGTTGGATGCGCCTTTCCATCTTGACTGTGTGACAATTGCAAGTTATAAATAGTATTCCGAGCATAGTCGCTGAACCCCTTTTGGGAATTGACCAGGTTCTCGTACCTGAAATTAAAGTTTCCGTTGTATTTATATTTTTTGGTGTACACAGATTGTGCTCTAAAACCATAACTGCCATTGGAATACAAATCGCCAGTTAAATTGAGATCTACATAATCACTCAGGGGAATGTAATATCCTCCATTTTGCAAAAAGTATCCCCTTCTGGGGTCATTTCCGAAGGTAGGCATCATCAATCCTGCTGTGCGTCCTGTGGTGAGCGGGAAATAGGCAAATGGTAACGCCACAGGCGTAGGTACATCAGCGATGTACAGGTTGCTAAAACCAGCGACCATTTTTTTTTGGGGAACAAATTTTGCTCGGTTGATCCGGATGTAATAATCTGGGTCCTCAGGGGTCATCGAGGAGGTAAGTATCACATCCTTGAGAAAAAAGACGGAGTCATTTTCCTTCTTGGTGTATTGAGCTTTCACATTCATGTTTTCAGACCTCATACCACCTCCAGCGTTTTGTTGGGTTCTTGAATTCCAAATTAACGCCTTTTGGGTATCGATATTAAATCTGATGGAGTCTGGTGTCACGGAATTACTTCCTTGTTTAAAATCTGGGGTTTGCGTTAGCATTCCCTCCTTGTTCCTAAGGCGTCCAGCATATACCTCGTTTTTTAAATAATCCAAAATGATGATTCCAGATTTTAGCTCCATGTCTTGGTAATAGAGCTCTGCTTGGTTATACAGGTAAATCCGGTTTTCGGACTGCTTTAGTATGATGGAGTCCTTAGCGGTATATCTAATTTTTGATAAGATATTGCTCTTTTTTCCACCGCTTTTTGTCAGGGAAGTGTCTTTGGTTACACCAGGTGGTTGGTCTGTTATTTTGGGAGAATCAGCGGATAATTCCTGGGCTTGCGTGAGGTGGCTCAAGAATAAAAACGCTGTTCCATAAAGAAGACGAAGAAAGTTTGTTTGCACTAGCTAATCACCTATTTTTGTGTATCCAAGGGTATTGAATGGCACCAAAATTAAGCATTTTTAAAGAGCCCTTGGCCGTTCGTCCACTTTAACCGGTATGATTGTATGATTTTTTCTTTGAACAAAAAATGGCCGTTGTTTATTTTATGCGCTATAGCCCAATGGACAGTCATGGGGTACTCTGTTGCCCATTTAGCTAATCCAAAGCCAGTTAAACCATTTGTAGTGGTCTTAGATGCGGGACACGGAGGAAATGATCCTGGAAATGTTCACAATGGATTTCGAGAGAAAGAGATTGCCCTAAACATCACGTTAAAGGTGGGCGCCCTGTTGGAAAAAAATCCTAATTTTAAAGTGATCTACACGCGAAAATCCGATGTTTTTGTCGATCTGATGCAACGGGGTAAAATGGCCAATCAAGCGGATGCTGATTTGTTTGTATCGATCCACTGTGATGCGCATAATTCTTTAGCCTCAGGAGCCAGTACTTTTGTTTTAGGGCTTCATGCCAATGAGAAAAACTTCAATGTGGCTAAAAAAGAAAACTCTGCGATCTATTTAGAAAAAGATTTTGAAACCAGGTATGCGCAGTACAATATCAATAGCCCTGAGGCGGTGATTGGTATGACGATCATGCAAGAAGAGTTTTTGGATCAAAGCGTTCTTTTAGCTCAATTGATTCAGAATAATTTTGTTCAGCGATTAGGAAGGAAGGACAGACAGGTAAAGCAGGCTGGATTTATCGTGCTTCACCAGACTTTT
>JBEAQS010000090.1:0-5067 GCA_041163765.1 Bacteroidota bacterium
TATGTGGACACAGTACCAGGAAAACAGAACAGGTGCGCCAGCTTACGGCCAATCCCCAACGAAAGCATACGGTATAGGGCAAATCGTCACGCGCTATAAAACATCTCTTGGACAAGCGCCCACCACTTTTCAATTGACCGCAGACAACATCACCAATACCCAATTCATTCCGTATAACGCATGGAATCAATTACCGGGTATGGGTAGAAATATTATATTAACCGCTACAATTCAACTGCTATGAGCTTAAAAAAACTGATCAGCATCATCCCCTGTTTGGCTGTGGTTGGTCATATTTGGGCACAAAATTCAAGGGATAGTGTTCAAACGATTGCCCTAAAAGAAATTACGGTCAACGCACAACAAAACTGGCTCAGCGAAATAACCCAAGCAGTTTTTGTCGGTAGGCCTGTTCTGTCCTCTCAAGATTTGTTACAAACCATACCTGGCTTATGGATCGGACAACATGCAGGAGGGGGAAAAGCAGAACAGCTGTTTTTAAGGGGATTTGACTTAGATCACGGAACAGATATTTCAATTGCCGTAGATGGAGTACCCGTTAATATGGTTTCTCACGCCCATGGTCAAGGGTATGCTGACCTGCACTTTGTCATTCCTGAAACTATAGAAAAAATTGAATTCGAAAAGGGTCCGTATGGGACACTACCTATGAATTTTGCCACGGCAGGGGCTGTAGCATTTCAAACCAAGAAGCAGGTAGACAACTTGATAAAGGCTGAAATAGGCTCATTTAATACGCACAGACTTTTAGGACTGTGGAACCTTAACTCCGCTACAGCAGCGCGTTGGATTGGGGTTGAATATATAGAACGGGACGGTCCATTTGAAAGTCCGCAAGGATTCTACCGCACAAACATCACCGGATCTTGGAGTCAACAACTGGACGAAACAAATTCAGTTTGCCTCACAGCCAATCACTTTGAAAGCAGCTGGGATGCTTCTGGTCAAATTCCTCAACGTGCCGTTGATCAGAAAATTATCAGTCGCTTTGGCGCCATAGATGACAAAGAGGGCGGATCAACTAGCCGGACTCAATTAAATATGCAATGGAAGTACCAATTGGACCCAAACACTTTGTGGACCAGTCAAGCCTATGGAGTTAAAAACAAATTTGACTTGTATTCCAACTTTACATTTTTTCTGGAAGACCCCATCTATGGTGATCAAATCAGCCAAAAAGAAAACAGAAATTTATGGGGCATGAATCACCAATGGTTGCGCAAATACACGTCAGGAGCATGGTCAGTAACTAGATCACATGGAATTCAATGGAGGTTTGATCGAGTTTCAGATCTGTTTTTAGGACACACTGCTCAAAGATATAGGGTATTAGACACCTACCAATCCGGTACCGTTGATGAACGTCAATGGGGAAGCTATCACCAATGGTCTTGGGCAAGCCAACACTGGAATCTTTCTGCAGCTCTTCGATGGGATCGGTTTAGACACACGTATAGGGACGAAAATGAAACCTATCTGTTATCGAGTGCCGCATTAGGAATGATCAGTCCTAAATTTCAACTTACCTATCAGGCAAACAATGGGTTGGCAGCGTTTGTAAAAGCTGGGCGAGGGTTTCACAGCAATGACACCAGAGCGATTACCTCTGGACGAGTATCACCGAGCCTTCCAGGTGCAGTAGGCATCGACGTAGGGTTTTATGGGGTCATGAATAACGGTATTCACTGGCATTTAGCCGCTTGGAAACTGGATATGGAACAAGAATTTGTATACGTGGGTGACGCGGGTATCGTAGAGCCCAAAGGCGCCTCCACTAGAAAGGGTATTGACTTAACCCTTCAACAGGAAGTCAGCCCATCATTCCAATGGAACGCCGCAATCAACTCGACCCGCCCTCGATTTAAAGAGGGTCCAAGCGGAGCAAATTACATCCCCTTGGCCCCGACATTTAGCGCTTCCCTACAAAGCACTTGGAAACACAAGTCGGGTATTTATGCTCAATCCGAGTGGCGAAAGATAGCGGATCGACCAGCCAACGAAGATTACTCAATCACTGCTCGAGGGTATTCACTGATCAATGCTACTTTGGGATTGAAAAATAGAAATAAAAATATGGGGATTCAGGTGTTTAATCTGCTCAACTCCGAGTGGAATGAAACTCAGTTTGCCACAGAATCAAGGTTATATGGAGAGGAATCTTCCGTAGAAGAGATCCATTTTACACCCGGAAGCCCCTTGGATGTACGGGTGTTTTGGAGTATTTCGTTTAACTAGCGGTTGCCTTGGATATCAGCGCAAATAAGTGGTGATTTTACACCTATTAGTCTCTTTCTACTTGGGTTAGTTTAGGGAACACAGGGTAAAATATGTACTTTAGTGACCCAAATTTTACTGTTCATGTCCCCAAAAAAAAACTACAGCTCCCCAGGCCAATCATCCAAAAACCAGTCCAGTGGTGGGGCCACCCATACGTCTAGCGCGTACATACGCACTATTTCTGCTGTTTTTTTGCTGGCTTACTGGGCCATTGGTTTCGTGCCCAACCTAAAAGCGGTAGACCAAATAGCTCCTCAGTGGGCGGTACTCCACGGATTGAATATATTGAGTATCCTGTGGATGTTTTCCGAGCGATCTTTTTTTGTGCCTCAATGGCGTACGTTAACCAGGATTCCACTTTTTGGGCTTTTGGTAGCCTTTATGGTTTGGGGGGCGCTTTCATTTATTTATGCGATCAACCCGGTGGAAGCGTGGGTAAACATTGTTCGCCTGGTGGCTGTGGTTGTCGCGTTGGGGCAGGTATTTGCCTTGTTGGGCGCTATTCCAAGAACAGCTGTATTCTTCAGTTGGGTTATGGTAGGGTATTTGACCCTAGAAATGTGGCTGGTGCTCAAGCCCTTGATGGGGCTGTTGGAACAGGGTGCTTATGTGTCTCGATCCGGAGTGCTTAAGGGGACGACTGGGAACATCAACATCGCCGCACTGTCTATGGTGATTAAACTTCCCTTTGTGCTCTACCTGATGAACCGGGCCCAAAAGTGGGGTAGGGTGCTGCTGATGGGGGTGTTGATGACCTTAGTGATTTTCTGTCTGGTGATGATCGCCTCGAGGGCTTCCTTTGTAGCCCTTACGCTGAATGCCGTGATTTATATGGCGTGGGTGTTGCTTCGCCACCGCAAGCAGCCTTGGTTGGTGCAACTTAAACCAGTGCTCTATGTCTGGGTCCCCTTTGCATTGGCGATTGGTATGAGCAAGGTGGTGAATACCCAAAGCGAAACCAAAAATATCGACTTTTTTGACCGAGCAGCTACTATAGTAGAAACGGCTCAAGACGGTTCTATTGCCTCTCGTCTGCGTTTTTATCAGAAGGGTGTGGAGCACATGATCGAGCATCCGATTTTTGGCACGGGGTTGGGGAATTGGAAGTTGCAATCGATTGTATACGATCGAGAAAACATCAATGGATATGTGGTTCCCTACCACATGCACAACGATTTTTTGGAGTTGGGGGCTGAGTTGGGTGTTGTGGGGTTGTTGATGTACTTGGGGGTATTGGCCTTAGCTTTTTGGTACCTGTGGCAAGCGGCCACTTCTTCCCTGCCTGCAGAACAGCGATTTTGGGGTGGTTTTTTGGCTTTGGGCTTAGTGACCTACTACATAGATGCCACCTTTAACTTCCCTTGGGCCCGCCCCATCATGCAAATGGTGTGGTTGACCCTTTTGGCCTTAGCGATGCAACAGTGGGCCCAGAGTGCTCGTGCGCGCTTGTGGAGGCCTACGCGCATCAAGGCGATATTTTGGCCTTTAACCGCATTGTTGATCAGCATACCTTCTTTCGTCATTGCGGCCTTGACCTACCAATCTTTGGTCGGACAGCAGATTTTACTCGGCGAATACAACCAAGGAAAGACCACTTCGTCCCTGGAGAAGATTTTAGATGCGGTCCCCGACATTCCCAACATGACCGTAACTACCCTTCCGCTAGTTTCTTTAAAAGGCAGGTATTTTATGGAGGCCCAACGCTATCAAGAGGCGGAGCAGATGTACAAAGCAGGAATTGAAGTCAACCCATTTTTGGGATTCTCTGAGAATATGTTGAACCAGTTGTACACCAAGCAGCAACAGTGGGATTCCGCCCTGAAATACAGCCGAATCGCCTACGAAAAACTGCCTATTCCCCAGCATTTCGGCAATTATTTAAATCACCTGGTTAGGTTTAAAGACTCTACCGAGGTGATGCGCATTTTTCTCCAGGACAGTGTCAAGCGAGATGAGGGTGCCTGGCGTAATTTCTTGGTAGCCGCCACCCAGGTGATGTCTCCAGGACGTTCCGACTTAAGTGTTATTGCGGAAAGGGCCAAGAAGCGCTATCCAGACAACAAAGATTTTAAGGTATTGCACAAGTTAATCGTGTTGGGTAAAGCCAGGGTGGATGAGGCCTACGCTACAGCCCAACAGGGAAATGCCTTGTTTGGACAAGGACAATACGCCGCTGCCGCCGCCTTGCTGCAAAAAGCTTCTGCGCTGGATCCTTTGGAATATTCCTATGTGGAAAATACGGGAGCAGCTTATTTTTCCCTGGGAGATTGGGGTCGCGCTATGCCTTTTTTTGATCAAGTCATCGATCAATTTAAACCCGGAACGGGTAAGTCCGAATACATCAAGGCGCTTGCTTTGATCAATTTGGGACGCAAAGAGGAGGCTTGTGTACTTTTGGATTCCTCAATACGTATAGGTTATCCAGAAGCGCAAAAGGCGAAAGAGCGTTGGTGTACTCCCTAAGAAACGGCTTAAGAAAAAGCTTGGTGTCCCGTGATATCTAGGCCCGTGATGAGTAGATGGATGTCGTGGGTACCTTCATAGGTGACTACAGATTCCAGGTTCATCATGTGGCGCATGATGGAGTATTCGCCGGTGATCCCCATGCCGCCCAACATCTGACGGGCGTTGCGCGCTACCTCCAAGGCCATCTCAACGTTGTTTCTTTTGGCCATAGAAATCTGGGCCGAAGTAGCTTTCCCTTCATTCTTTAATTGACCTAGTCTTAAGGCCAATAGCTGCGCTTTCGTAATCTCGGTAATCATTTCC
>JBEAQS010000091.1:0-7309 GCA_041163765.1 Bacteroidota bacterium
CGTACTATCGCCTTGCCATATTCGTATTGGCCTTTTCTTCCTTTTGCTCAGCTCAAGACTGGCCTAATTTTGAAAAGTTTAGAGCTGACAATGAAAGCCTTAAACCCAAAACAAACACTGAAAAAAGAGTTGTTTTTATGGGAAACTCGATAACCATTGGTTGGCTGAATTCTCGTCCAGATTTTTTTAAAGACCAACCCTATGTCAACAGAGGGATTAGCGGGCAAACTACCCCGCAAATGCTAGTGCGCTTTCGTGCCGATGTAATTGATATTGGTGCAGATGTAGTCGTGATTTTAGCGGGCACAAACGATGTGGCAGAAAACACGGGACCCACCACACTTGAAATGATTCTTGACAATATTAAATCCATGACGGAACTTGCCCAAGCGAATAAGGTTAGCGTAATCTTATGTTCGGTATTGCCCGCCTTTGACTATCCTTGGCGTCCTGGGAAAGACCCAAACATTAAAATTCCTAAGTTAAATGAAATGATAAAAACCTATGCTGAACAAAACGGCGTTTATTATTTGGATTATTTCAGTGCATTAGACGATGGAAATAACGGACTTATTGCTGCCTACACAACGGACGGAGTTCACCTTACTCCCGAAGGCTATAGCGTAATGGAGCCTATGGTTGAACAGGCCATTAAAACCGTTCTTTCGAAATAGTGAAAAACTTTGGAATCCTTCTGGCTTTATTAATAATTGGAATTGGGTGTAGTACTTCGCCTAAAATTTCCACTACCGTACTTTTTGAAAATGGTACAGGTCCCTATCAGTGCTATCGAATTCCCGCGCTTATAAAAACCCAAGACGGAACCCTTTTAGCTTTTATCGAAGGGCGAAAAACAGATTGTGCTGACTTTGGAGATGTAGATTTACTGATGCGTTCTAGTAAAGACGGAGGGCTTACTTGGTCTGCCCCAAGCCTTTTGGTCGACAACGGCACACTTCAAGTAGGAAATCCGGCGCCTGTTCTTGATCAAACCGATCTCAATTACCCTCAAGGGAGGTTGTTTTTATTTTACAACACAGGTACAGCTTCTGAACACGAAGTTCGTTTAGGTAATGGGGAACGCAGGGTGACTTTCATCACCAGTACAGACCAGGGAACCACATGGTCAACCCCCACAGACATTACCTCTTCGGTACATTTTAATGCCAGTACTGGTAGCGCTTCCTTAGACTGGCGAACGCATGCAAATACACCCGGGCACGCCCTTCAATTAACGAAAGGCAATCACAAAGGTAGAATTTACATCCCGGCCAATCATTCCACAGGCGATCCACAAGATCATTTCAATGAGTACCGAAGCTATGGTTTTTATTCCGATGACCATGGTGAGAGTTGGCATACTAGCGTTGATGTTCCTATACCTTCATCAAATGAAGCGATTGGAGCAGAACTTCCCAATGGCGAGTTAATGCTGAATATCCGCGAGCAAAATGGAGAAACCAAACGCAGATTGATTGCCTTAAGTAAAGATGGTGGAGCCACTTGGGATTCTACCTATTTTGATGAGGCGTTAATGAGTCCTGTGTGTCAATCCAGCCTATTGTTTTTTGAAGGTAAAAACAATTCCTATCTGGTATATTCTGGTCCGAATAGTGAGACCAAAAGAGAAAAAATGACCTTAAAATTAAGTACTGATTATGGAAAAACTTGGGCCAAGTCTTTTGAGGTTTATGCTGGAGAAAGTGCCTATTCTGATTTAGTACAAATCGATGGAGACCACTTAGGAATTCTCTATGAAGAAGATCAAAAACGCGTTGTTTTTGTAAAAATAAATCCGGGAGCAGTGCCCCCGGATTAGGATGTTTTATTTTGAAAACGGTACGGCAACCAAATAGTTACCCCAACCCATGTGTAAGTTAAATCCGTTTGAAGTTGCTTCAAAAGCCATTGAAAACGCTTCAATACTTTCTGAACTTTCCATAACAGGTACGGTTACACGGGCTACGTCAAGATCAGCATTGTAATTGTAGGCACCCCATACATGAGTCGCTTTATTGACTATCACCGTCATCATTCCTTCTGAAGGAATGGCATACATAGTATAGGAACCCGCATTTAACGAAGTGTCTCCTATCTTCATAGGTGTATAAAGTGTAAGTTCTGTAGCTTCATTAGCTCCCATACGCCATACTTTTCCTTCAGGAACTAAAGTAGTTACATCACGTCCTTTTAATTGGGGACGGCCATACAAAACACGAGCGTGTTTGTTTGTTTCACTGTTGCTAGTTGGAAATTCTATCATATCCATAGGACTGACGTCCAACCCCTTAAACTCTTGGGCTTGCATATAACCAGCAGTGGCGATAACAAGCAATAGAAGTAACATATATCTTTTCATGATGTTTAATTTTAAGCGAATATAAAACAGTTATCTTATATTTTGATAGAAACCCTAAAACTTTAAACGGGCGTACACCGGGTGATGGTCGGAAACCCATCGCCCTTTATCCGTTTTAATCCATAAGTGTTTCGCTCTATTAAGGGAAAATCCTTTTTGAAATATATAATCGATTCGACGGTCGCCTTTTTGGGTTAAATCAAATCCATTGAATGTTCCATAATGTAAGTCGGTAGAGACACTGTTCCCCATTACGTCTTCATATTTAGCCTGTAAAAGTTGTATGGGAACTGTATCGGGAGTTAAATTAAAATCACCAGTAACCACCACCGGAAGTTGGTCTTGATTCACTTTCTCAATTGTCTCAATAATTAGCGAGGCTGCTTGTTTACGCGCTTCCTCCCCAATGTGATCAAAATGGGTGTTAAAAACCCAAAATTGTTTTTTTGATTTTCGGTGTTCAAATCGAGCATAGGTGCATATGCGGGGCAATGCTGCATCCCAACCTATCGAAATTTGATCGGGTGTGGGTGAAAGCCAAAATGTGTTAGACTCTATAAGTTGTAGGGAGGCTGTACGGTATAAAATCGGACTGTATTCCCCTTTTGTTTTACCATCATCACGTCCCACTCCCACATAAGCATAGCCTTGCGTTTGGTCCAACAGGTAGTTCAGCTGGTGTTCAAGTACCTCTTGCATACCTACGACATCCGGTTGGGTTTTTTGAAGGTAATCCGAAATTTTATCTCTTCGATATTCCCATTGGTCTTCACCATCCTTTGGATTGGCATAACGAATATTGTAGGACAGTACGGATAAATCGTTGGATCCCAGTCCCAATACTATAAACCAAAGCAATCCTTTTATTAATGTGTGTACCATAACTTAGTTTTTAAAACGGGTTTGATCAATCGCTAAAATAGAATGCAGTAATACCGTTGCTCCTTTAGCAATACTTTCGGGGGTTGAATATTCTTCGGGGGCATGACTGATTCCATCAACACTGGGGATAAAAATCATTCCTGTAGGGGTCAATACGGCCATATCTTGAGCATCATGACCCGCTCCACTGGGAAGAGTCATATGAGTATATCCCATTTGTTCCGAAACGTTTTGAATAATGTTTTGAATGCGGATATCGGTTAATGCAGGAGCTGCTGTTGCATCAATGGGATGAAATTGAAAGGTTGTTCCTGTCGCTTTTCCAATTTCGTGTGCCCGTTGTTCAATGGCCTTATAAAAGCGGTTAATGGTATCCGAATCCAGATCACGAAGTTCTAAACTGGTAATCACTTTTCCGGGAATAACGTTAGGGGCTCCGGGAAAGGCTTGAATTCGACCTACTGTGCCTACTTGAGCTCCAGGTTCTGAGGTCACAATTTCGTTAACTGCCAAAACAAACTGAGCAGCGGCAACAAGGGCATCTTTTCGATCGTTCATGGGTGTGGTTCCTGCATGATTGGTAAAACCTGTAATTTCTACATCCCACCATTTTAACCCCACAATTCCTTCAACTATACCAATATCCAATCCGTTTTTATACAACCGATTGCCTTGTTCTATATGCAATTCTAAAAAGGCATGGACATCTTCTGTTGAGCGCTTCACTTCCTCTACCTTTTCAGGGTTTCCTCCTAAACGTGCAATCCCTTCACCGTTGGTGTATCCTGAAGCTGTTTGAACTTCTAATGTGGTTTGGTCAATTTTTCCTGCCATCGCTCTGGAACCAAAAATGGCGCCTTCTTCGTTTGAAAAAATGATAAACTCTAGAGGGTGTTGAGTAACTATGTTTTGTTCCGTAAGGGTTTCCAATACTTCTATCGCCCCCATAACACCCACATTGCCGTCGTAATGTCCTCCATTGGGCACAGCATCAATGTGAGAACCAAAAGCTATGGGTTTTAAGGTGTTGTCTTTTCCGGGCCGTAGAGCAATCAAATTCCCCGCAGCATCAACCTGTGACGCCATTCCTAAGGTCGCCAATACTCCCTTGAGATGTTCTAAAGCAGCTATATTATAGTCACTAAAGGCAACGCGGTCATTCCCACCTTGTGCATTTTTTCCGAAAGTGGCTAGGGTCTCCATACGTTCGGCTAAACGCGAGGTGTTTACTTTAAGTGTTGACGTTTGACCCCATAGTGAAACGGAAGGCAAACTGAAAAACAAAAAGAAAATAGAGAGTCTAAAATTTTGACGTGAAAGCATACAAAAGAATTTTATATAAAAATAAGAAGCTTATTGAGATGCCAAGGAGAAAAAGGGAATTTAAATGGAAGGGATAAGAACCTATCCCCTTACTAGACGTTAATTGACACACTCAAAGGGTTTTCTTTTTGGAAATTCAGAGTAAAAATTGTTCATTTGGCCCCATGTTAAAAGCTGTAATTTTTGATATGGATGGTGTAATTGTGGACAGTGAGCCCTTCCATTCTAAAGCGTTTTATGCTCTTTTTGACGAATTGGAGATTGAGGTCACACCTTCACTTTACAGTTCATTTACAGGCAAGGCTACCCTTCCCATTTGTGAAGAAATTTGTACTCTATTTTCAGTAAAGCAAACTCCTCAGGAACTGGTTGCCCGAAAACGAATTCATTTCAAAAAAATCTTTGAACAAGACCCCTCCTTACAACTTATTGAGGGCGTGTTAGAACGAATAAAAGAATACCACTCAGCAGGTCTCACCCTAGTGTTGGCATCTTCTGCCTCTATGCCCACCATTCATTCCATTTTTTCTCGCTTCGAGTTGTATCCCTATTTTAAAGCCCTGTTAAGTGGGGCCGATTTGAAGGCGTCTAAACCCCATCCTGAAATTTTTCAAAATGCGTCAAAAGCAACGGGATTTACCGCTCAAGAATGTATGGTTATTGAAGATGCTACCAATGGAATTAAAGCGGCAAAGGCCGCCGGATTGTTTTGTGTGGCCTTTCGCAGTTTTCACTCAAAAAACCAAGACTACAGTTTGGCTGATAAAGTTATTGAACGCTTTAGCGAAATTGCCCTTGATCAAATTAAACCCCTATTTGAAGGGACTTCCTAAATCGGTTATAAGCCAATTAAATACTGAAATTTTAAGAAAAATTGCGTTTGATCAAAACGAAAAGGAGATAAGGACATGGCATTCCACTCCTCTAATGAATTTTGATTGCCACCCACATAAAAGACAGTTGCCGGATTCGGATTCCATTGGATCAGAGGTTGTGTAAAAAAGCGCTCGTTAAAGTGATCGTATTCCGAAATTAAGCGAACACTTAAAAAGTTGGTAAACTGATAGCGCAAGGTAAACCGTCCGATGTATCCTTTATAATAAAAAGTATTATCGTTTTCATTGCGCAGTTGAGCATACCTTATCGAGGGAACTACACCAAAATTATTGTTTAGTTGTATAGAGGGTTGGATAAAAAAATTGATTTGTTTTCCCACATCGGGAACTTCGGCATTGTAAGCAATGTCCTTTCCTATATTGATCACCGAAAATACGGTGAGGTATTCTGCCGGTGTACTGCGAATATTGATTTGATGCATTCCCAAATTGGTGTACAATCGATCTAAATAATCTTTTTTTATGTCCCAATCATAGGTATAGGAAAAAGACGTATTTAAATAGGTTCGGATTTGAAAAATACCGTCTAGACTGAGAGTTTTAAATTCCCCTTGCGGAGTATGTTGTAAATCAGCTTTATACCCGATACTGAAAAACTGGAGTCCCTTTTTATTCGCAAAATTTTGATACTGTTGGGTTAACGAAGTCCATCGGCGGTTGTTTTTAACCACAAAACCCACATTGGATTGGTAATGGGGAGATTTACTGCTAAACAGCAAAGCCGACTGCCAATGTTCGGTGTTGTGAAACAACTGAAGGTAATACGCTCCCCCATTTAAAATTTCACCATCTAGGGCGGCTGTTTTATCCAATATTAAATCGTCGGAATCAATCCAACCCGCGGTAGGCTCTAAGTTGGTATTAACAAACAATTCGTAATTGAATTGCCAATTTTTAGATAAAATAAAACGGCCATCGGTTCCCACCAAATTTCCATACCCCCCCTTTTCATAAAAGCGGTTAGTAGAGATTATCCCCATACGGGTGGTGTTTGACAGCAAGTGTTGGTACCGAAATACATTCACAAAAGATTGTCCGGCCTCTCCAAAATAAGATCGGTCTTCTCCTGCAAGTAAATAAGGTGAATTTTGATCTACCGCCATTAAAAAATACACCCGTGATTTTTTTCCTTGTGAAATCAACTTTGAAGAAATCAACGGATTGTTTACTGATCGTGAATAAAAAGCCCCATCGGTAAAATCGACAATATCGGTTCCTCGATTGAAAAATGGACGCCGTTCAGGATACTCAAGGGCATAAGAAGAGTTAATGTCAATTTGAGTTACATCTGCTTCCACTTGTGAAAAGTCGGGATTTAAGGTCAGTTCGAGCGTACTTGTTTTATTCAAGTCAAGGTTTATTCCCAGCCCTGCATTAGGGTTAAATTTAGAATATGCCATGGGCTCGCCCAAGGCGGACTTTTGTCCCGATACATTCCCTGACACATAGGGAAGCAATTCAAATCGTTTTTCAATCGTAATATCGCTTAAGATCAAGACATCCGTAGTTTGACATACCTCACATGAATTATCGCGGTCAAACGTTTGGCTACTCAACTCTATTTCGTTGCCCAGATCAAAGTACTTTCGAAATAAATTAAAATGCCATTTTTGGTTTTTCCCATTGGGAAACGGCAATGAAGAAAAGGGAATTTTGATTTCAACCTGGTATCCGTCAGAAACAATTTGACCTGCCGTTTCAAAATCCATATTAAAACTGATATCGTAACGATCTTCTTCTTTTATGGCATTAACCGAACGCACATCAAATTGACTTCCTAACGGATTTACCACCATCAAAAAATTATTCCGGCTGTCGGCATAGGTATCGAGTCGCACCATCACAAGGT
>JBEAQS010000092.1:0-4763 GCA_041163765.1 Bacteroidota bacterium
TACAACCACAGCGATGTAGTGGTGCCGTTGAGGGATTGGACCTTGGTGCGCTACACCAATGAGGCTACTACCCCTAGTCATATACTGCGTTTTACCACCCAGCGGATTCAGCCGCACAGCACTCTGGTCATTGGGGTGGATGAGGTGGGATTTACCGCTTTGTATGGAAAAGCCCCAGATTTTTTGGCTTCCACCAGCTCAGCGGCTGGATCCAACGGGGACGATAACACGGCCCTACTCGGTCCATCCGGGGCCGTGGTTGATGTTTTTGGTGTTCTTGGGGTAGACGGGACGGGTACGGCCAGCGATTATGAAGATGGGCGCGCCGTGAGGCGCGCCCATATCACTCGGGGTCACCCCCAATTCGATCCCAGCCAGTGGAGGGTGTTTAACCGCAGAGGGGGTAGTGGAACCACCCAACAAACCCAAACGGCACCTGGGGACTTTAGTCCCTTTGCACACGTGGTGGATTGACTAGACGCGCGGCTAGGTGGATTATTTATCCAGGTTTTTTTTGATTTTGGTCGAGGTGTCAAAGATCAACAGCAGGACCAGTGCCGCTAACGCACCGATGGCAGAGCCCAGCGGAATCAAGTTGCTGTCGGCAAACAGACGATCGTAATTCACCTGAGTCAGGTTAAAGATAGCCAAGGCAATAGAAAGGAAAATCAGGACGTAAAACAGGTACTTGTTCATGGCAGTGTGGGATTAAAATAAGTTGTTTACGTTAGCGGCAAAAAGCTTGACCGCAATCGCCAACAGGACGACACCAAAAACTTTGCGGATCACCCCAATCCCATTTTTTCCCAATACGCGCTCAATTTTGGTGGATGATTTGAGTACGATATAGACAAAAATCATGTTGATGACAATGGCCACAATGATGTTTTGCACTTGGTATTCAGCGCGCAGGGACAACAATGTGGTGATGGTTCCAGCACCCGCAATCAAGGGAAATGCAATAGGTACAATCGAAGCGGTCTCTGGCACATCGTCTTTATAGAGCGTAATACCCAAGACCATTTCGATGGCGAGGAAGAAAATGATCAGGGAACCCGCCACGGCAAATGAGCTCACATCAATCCCGATTAGTTTCAGGATTTTTTCTCCGACAAACAGGAAGGCGATCATGATGACTGCGGCTACCACAGAGGCTTTTTCGGATTGGATATGACCCACCTTGTTGCGCAAACCAATGATAACGGGGATACTGCCCACAATATCAATCACGGCAAACAACACCATGCTGGCAGTGGCAATTTCTTTGAAATTCAAGACCATAGGAACTGGAGTTTTAACGGGTCAAAGGTAGGAATTTTCCTATCTTTGGCGCTACAATTCCCGCTATGTTTCAACTACAAGATACTCTGGTTTCCGAGGACCTCATCGACTACGACTTTGTGTGCAATTTGAACGCTTGTAAAGGGGCCTGCTGCATCGATGGGGATGCGGGAGCTCCTGTCGAGGAGGAAGAAACGGCAATCCTGGAACGCATTTTTCCCCAAGTGCGCCCCTTCCTCACCCCAGAGGGCATTGAGGCCATTGAAGCTCAAGGCACTTGGGTGATCGGCAGCGACGGAGAGAAAGAAACGCCTTTGGTGGGGGGAGCTGCCTGTGCCTATGTGGTCGTCGGTCCAAACGGAATCACCCATTGCGGTATTGAAGCGGCCTACAATGCAGGTGCCGTAGATTGGCGCAAGCCCGTTTCTTGTCATTTATATCCAGTGCGCACCCGCGCCTATGAAACATTCACCGCGGTGAATTACCACCAGTGGCAGATCTGCACACCGGCCTGTACCTTGGGCCAATCCCTACAAGTTCCCGTGTATCAATTTGTCAAAGAGGCGTTGATCCGAAAGTTTGGACAGGCTTGGTACGACGAGCTTTGCCTGGTGGCTGAAGAATACAAAAAACAGCAGTCTTAAGGGCTTTACTACAGGGGTGAAAAACACCTTTTTTGGGTCAGCCCAACCCCAGTGGGAGGTAGGGGACATTTCAACATGATGTTAAAAACTTCCATGTTAAATCGTTGCTTTCGCCTTTTTGAAGCAGGTGCTTTTAACCATCTTTGTGATTCGCGATTTTCCATTTTTAACTTCAAATTCAAACGTCATGTCTGCACAGATTGAGCCCATTTTAGCCGAGAACAAGGAACGTTTTGTCATCTTCCCGATCAAGCACAACGATATTTGGCAGTTGTATAAATCCTGCGAAGCCTCTTTTTGGACGGCTGAAGAAATCGATTTGCACCAGGATTTGACTGATTGGAGTGAGAAATTGAACGACGACGAGCGTTATTTTATCAAACACATCCTAGCGTTTTTTGCCGCTTCTGACGGAATCGTGAACGAAAACCTGGCAGAAAATTTTGTCAATGAGGTCCAGTACCCAGAGGCCAAGTTTTTCTACGGATTTCAAATTATGATGGAAAACATCCACTCAGAGACGTATTCTTTGTTGATCGACACGTACGTGAAAGACGAAAAAGAGAAGCACTTGCTCTTTACGGCGATTGAAAATTTCCCTGCGATCAAGAAAAAAGCCGATTGGGCCCTGAACTGGATTGGATCAGATAGTTTTGCGGAGCGATTGATCGCATTTGCCGCGGTGGAAGGGATCTTCTTTTCAGGAGCATTCTGCTCTATTTTCTGGTTGAAAAAACGCGGATTGATGCCTGGATTGACCTTCTCCAACGAGCTGATCTCCAGAGATGAAGGAGTACATTGCGACTTTGCTGTGCATTTGCACAACCACCACCTAGTCAACAAGGTGCCTCAAGCGCGTATCCGAGAAATCATTGTCAATGCGCTGGATATTGAGCGCGAGTTTATCACGGAATCGCTACCCGCTAGTTTGATTGGGATGAATGCCAAGTTGATGACGCAATACCTAGAGTTTGTCACCGACCGCTTGTTGGTGGAATTGGGATGTCCTAAGGAATACAACGCGACCAACCCATTTGACTTTATGGATATGATCTCGCTTCAAGGAAAAACCAACTTCTTTGAAAAGCGTGTCTCCGAGTACCAAAAAGCCGGAGTTAAAATTCAGGACGACGATTCAGGAGATCAATTCAGCTTCGACGCGGATTTTTAATCTTGGATCACCTACTCAATCACCCCCAACCAAACCCTTGGCCCTATGTATGTAATTAAAAGAGACGGAAAGCAGCAGCCCGTCATGTTTGACAAAATCACCCAACGCATCAGACAACTGTGCTATGGGCTGAACGAACGTGTTGACCCACTTAAAGTAGCCTTGCGTGTGATCGAAGGCTTGTACGATGGGGTAACTACGTCTGAGTTGGACAACCTGGCGGCTGAAGTAGCGGCTACCATGACCACTACCCACCCAGATTTTGCTAAACTAGCGGCGCGTATTTCTATTTCTAACCTGCACAAGAACACCAAAAAGTCGTTCTCTGAAACCATGGCAGACCTGTACAATTACGTGAATCCACGTACGGGTAAACCAGCTGGTTTGATTGCCGATGATGTGTTCCAAGTTATCCAAGAAAATGCTGAATTTTTGGATGCTACCATCATCTACAACCGCGATTTTAACTACGATTACTTTGGGTTTAAAACACTAGAACGCTCTTATCTGCTTAAACTTAACGGGTCGATTGTCGAGCGTCCACAGCATATGTTGATGCGCGTTTCTGTGGGGATTCACCTAGGTGATCTGGAATCTGTTGTAGAGACCTACAACCTGATGTCGAAAAAGTACTTTACCCACGCTACGCCGACCTTGTTTAATTCAGGGACCCCGAAACCACAGATGTCTTCTTGCTTCTTGTTGCAGATGAAAGACGACAGTATCGAGGGAATCTACGATACGCTCAAACAGACTGCCAAGATTTCACAATCCGCTGGAGGGATCGGACTATCTATCCACAACATCCGTGCTACGGGATCGTATATTTCCGGAACCAATGGTACCTCTAACGGGATTGTACCGATGTTGAAAGTGTTCAATGACACAGCCCGCTACGTGGATCAAGGAGGGGGAAAACGCAAAGGAAGTTTTGCGATTTATATCGAGCCTTGGCACGCGGACATCATGGATTTCTTAGACCTAAAGAAAAACCACGGTAAAGAGGAAATGCGCGCGCGCGATTTGTTCTACGCCATGTGGATCTCTGATTTGTTTATGAAACGCGTGGAGGCCAATGCGGACTGGACACTGATGTGCCCCAACGAGTGCCCAGGTTTATACGACACCCACTCTGAGGAGTTTGAAGCCTTGTACACCAAGTACGAGTCTGAAGGCCGTGGTCGCAAAACCGTTAAGGCCCGCGAACTTTGGGAGAAAATCCTCGAGTCGCAAATCGAAACTGGCACCCCCTACATGCTCTTTAAAGATGCGGCCAACCGCAAGAGCAACCAAAAAAACTTGGGTACCATCCGTTCTTCCAACCTGTGCACCGAAATCATGGAGTACACCGCTGCCGACGAGGTGGCTGTGTGTAACCTAGCTTCGATCGCCTTGCCTATGTTTGTCAAGGATGGTAAGTTTGACCACAAGGAACTCTTTAGAGTTACCAAACGCGTGACCCGTAACCTAGATCAGGTCATCGACAGAAATTACTACCCGGTGATTGAGGCGGAAAATTCCAACATGCGCCATAGACCTGTGGGTCTAGGGGTACAGGGATTGGCCGATGCCTTTATCATGCTCCGCATGCCGTTTACCTCCGACGAGGCCAAACAGCTCAACCAAGAAATCTTTGAAACCCTTTATTTTGCTGCATTGACCGCTTC
>JBEAQS010000093.1:0-3253 GCA_041163765.1 Bacteroidota bacterium
ACGACCGGATTGTCCGTGACCGCATTCAGCTCTATGTGCACCAATTCTTTCAGGTGAAGCCAAGCATTTCTGGAGGCTCCGTGCACTTGGGGTACACAGCGCAACGAATAGGGGTCTTGGACTCGATCACAATGCTCGTGATCTTTCATGATGTCCGAATCACCCAAAAACTGGCGCATGCGCTCGGCGACGTGCATACACCCTGCAAAAGGCCTGAGCAGATGTAGTTCGCGGTCGAACGGTTTGGCTGATCCTTGAAGCGCTTCGACCATCAAGGCAGCGCTGAGGTCTGCCTGATCGAGGCATTTTTGAAATTGGGCCAAAACCTGAACCGCATGGGCCAATATAAACTGAGTGCCATTGATCAGGGCCAATCCTTCTTTGGGACCGAGGGTCAAGGGCCCGAAGCCCTGTTGTTCCAGTAGGGGAGCAGCGGGAACAATTTTCTCTTCGGACCAAAGTTCCCCCAAACCGATTAAAGGCAAAAATAAGTGGGATAAAGGAGCTAGATCTCCTGAGGCACCTACAGAACCTTGGCTGGGTACCACGGGAATCAAGCCGCAGTCCAGCATCTTTATGATGCGCTCCAAGGTAGTGAGAGAGATACCGGAATATCCCTGGGCCAATGCGTGAATTTTCAGCACCATCATCAAAGCACTCAGGGATCGATCAATGGGTTTGCCCACGCCAACCGCATGACTCATCAGGATATTTCGCTGAAGAGCTAAAGTGTCTTTGGGGGCTATTTTGGTCGTGCACAAGGGGCCAAATCCCGTATTGATACCGTAGATACTGGCGGATCCTTGGGCCATTTCAGCCACATCGGAGTAGCTTTTTACGATTTTTTCTTTGGCCTGGTCATCGATCACTCCGTGACGTAATCCTTGAGCTAGGGCCAGGGCGGTAGTGGCATCTAGGGTATCTATTCCGTAGCGGAACGGGGTGTGCACTTGCATACAAAAAAATTAAAATCCGAAGAGGCCTGTGCGGTATTGCCAGACTGTAGAAGTGAAATAGTAAAGATACAGGGCGCTTAAAGCTCCTTTGAGCAAGGTACCTGCCACGAAGCCCGCCAGGCTACCCATGGCTGCTTTCCATGGATTTTCTTTTTGGGGATTAAAAAAATATTCGCCGACCAGGGCGCCGAAAAAGGGGAAAATCAAAAATCCAAAGACCCCGAGAACCGGAATAAAAAGGGCCAACACAATGCCCGCCATCGAGCCTTTGACACCTGCGGGGGATCCGCCCCATTTTTTGGTACCCCAAGCGGGTAATACCAGGTCAGCGGCAAACACAGCGGCAGCGCCCAATGCGGTGATCACCAAAAAAGCAGTGTCCATGGGTACGGCATCTGTGAGGTACAGGAGCAGCAGGCCCACCCAAGAAAGCGGAGGCCCAGGTACTACAGGGAGAAAGGCCCCGGCCAATCCCACCAAAACAAACAAGAGGCCCAAAACAAACAGCAAAAGGTCCATAATCAGTCAGTTAACAGGGTTACTAGGGTTTAAAAATTGATGTATCTTCGGGGCATGCAAAAAAGCGCCCTACTTTTTTTGGTTTTTTTGTTGGCTTCTTGTCAGTGGTTTGCCCCAAAAGAAGCCCTCAAACAAGATATCTTATCACAAGATAGGCAAACGGTTGATTGGAAACAAGTAGACCGATACCCCGTATTTGACGGGTGTGGTGAGGAGATGAGTCAAACGGAATTATTGGCCTGTTTTACCGAGTCTCTGAGCGATCAATTGAGCTTTGTCCTGCAATCTTCAACTACTTCAGGGTCTTTATCTTCCGCAGACACCTTGTGGGGGATTGTTCGGGTCACTGCTCAAGGACATGTCTTTATGGATTCCCTGTCGACTTCTTCTGTAGCGTTTACAGATTCCTTGCCCCTTTGGCAGTCGCGTTTCAATCAAGTTTTTGAAAAAATGCCTGTCGTGGCCCCTGCGTTAAAGCGAGGGGTTCCTGTCGGTTCGCTGTATCGCTTGCCGATGGTTTGGTCAGCGGGTAACCAAGTCAATGACACCTTGAACACGGCTATCCAATGAAAGAAAGCTCCAAATCAACAGAGCGCATTATTTTGGGGGTCGATCCCGGAACTACCATCATGGGTTTTGGAATTATCCGCGTCGTAGGTCAAAAAATGAGTTTTGTGCAGCTCAATGAATTGCTCCTGCACAAATACCCAGATCCCTATACCAAGCTCAAATTGATATTCGACCGAACCGTTGAGCTCATCGATACGTATCACCCGGATGAGATGGCGATTGAGGCACCCTTTTTTGGGAAGAATGTGCAGTCTATGCTCAAGCTGGGTCGTGCCCAGGGGGTAGCTATGGCCGCAGCCCTGTCCAGGCAGGTTCCGATCACAGAATACCTGCCCAAGAAGATAAAAATGGCCATCACGGGTAACGGGAATGCCAGCAAGGAACAGGTGGCCAAAATGTTGCAGAGCATGCTGGATTTGAAGGAATTGCCCAAAAACTTGGACAGTACCGATGGTTTAGCCGCTGCGGTGTGTCATTTTTTCAATGGTCCTAGCGCAGCAGCTGGTTTGGAGCAAGCTCCTAAGCCATCAACCGTGTCCATACCCAAGCCTAAAAAAGGAGGGTACAGCGGATGGGACGCCTTCGTCACCCAGAACAAAGACCGCATCAGTTGATATGTCGGGACTCTATCTGCATATCCCTTTTTGTCGCCAAGCCTGCGCCTATTGCGATTTCCACTTTTCTACGAATACAGGATTAAAATCTTCCATGATTCAGGCGATGAAGCAGGAAATGGCCCTAAGGGCGCCCGCAGTGCGGGCGCCCTTGGCCACCGTCTATTTTGGAGGAGGTACGCCTTCCTTGTTGCGCGCATCGGAAATCAATGAATTGATGGATGAAGTTCATCGATACTGGCGGGTGGAACCCGGGGCTGAAATCACCTTGGAGGCCAATCCCGACGACCTCACCCCAGAGTACTTCAGCGCCTTGAAAGACACCCCGGTCAATCGGTTGAGCATTGGGATTCAGAGTTTTGATCAAAACCATCTACTGTCGATGAATCGGGCCCACAACGCCTCCCAAGCCTTGAGTGCACTGGAAGGCGCTGCCGCACAATACACCGATTTCTCTTTGGATTTAATTTACGGCATCCCAGGAATGTCTGTGGACCAGTGGGCACAGCACATCCAACGCGCTTTGTCCTTTAGACCCACCCATGTTTCCGCTTACGCGTTGACCCAAGAGCCCAAAACCCTTATGGACCATGA
>JBEAQS010000094.1:0-4202 GCA_041163765.1 Bacteroidota bacterium
ATGGGCTTTACGCGGACGCCTATCCGGCAGTGCAACAGCGTTACAACGCGGCAATCGCAGCTGGACCGGCATGGGAAGGATACGTTGTACTCAACGGTGATTTACAGCAAGCCTGGTCTCAGGCGGAACCCAACAAAGCATGGGGCGCATATGTTGATTATCATCCAGATCTGACCGCAACCTGGAATGCATTTACACCAGCGCAACAAGCTGCCTTTAACAATCCTGCCACAGCACAAGGTGCTAAAGGTGACTGGGGGCAAAACCACTACACCACCAATGGCTCGAGAGAAGGGCGTGTAGTTCCATATTTTTATCAGGGTACGGCTGCGGGAGGGCCAACTGTTACTTCAAGAGCGGAATGGGGGCAATACCATTATTCTAATTTTGGCGCACGAGAAGGAAGAAGGCTTCCTTACAACTACGACCCAAACAATAGGCAAGGTGGTAGCGGCATTGATTTGTTTTATAACTATGATGAGTTTGGATTTATTGATTGGAGCAAGGTAGGCTCAAGAAATGGAAGTGTGCTTCCTAATTATTCGGGAAATGCAACTCAGGATTATTACAACGTCCTTGCAGTCACAAACCCTTCTGCTGCGACAGGATTAGCACAAGCACCCGCTGCTGGATCGTACGCAACCACTGATGTATTAATACCACCAAGAATAGGTATTGTTAATGGACAGTTAACCATCACGGATCCTGGTGTAAACGCCGTACTGCGCACTAAATATCAGAATGCCATAAACGCTTTTAACGCTAGCCCTGGAGGTAATTACAAAACTCTTATAGCAAATCTTGCGGGCGGCAATAGTATGACCGCTGGTGAAAGAAGTCTTTTCATAAGTCAAGCAAAGGGAGTTTTTGATAATTTTTACTTAACAAACAAAGCTGGGCAGCCTTGGGATCCAGTTGCGCTTGGAGCACAGCCACCAACAGGGGGCTTTGATCCAGAGTACTATCGCCTAAACACACCGGGAGGCCAGCTTGCCGAACAAGAGTGGACCAATGCTCAGACATCGGTGCAAGTTGGAACTTCTTTCTTTCCTGATTTAGATATTAGTGCAAAGTACACAAGAGACACTTACCTGCAGTGGTATTACACAACGCAGGGGAAGGCCGCTGGTGATCGAGGCAATCAGGCAGAAGTTGCAAGTTTACCCGAAACATATACAGAGTTTTTAACTGATGCAGAATACCAGCAATATCGAGATCAGGTTTTGGGCCTTTCACCTAGTTTTACTACACTAGCCGAGTGGTCTTCTGCTCAGGATCCGGCTTTCCTGCAAGAATGGTACAATTCTTTGCCTCCAGAACAAAAGGCTCAATATGACGAGGGGACGCTTCCTATACCAACTCTGGATTCAATTCCAGAAAGATTGCGAGATCAAGCGCAAATAAGAAAAGGTACCACTCTTTTAGAAGGACAGTTGTCCACCGTCATTGGATCAAAAGACATAGAACAACAGAAATTGTTTGGTGCATTAACCCAGGACTCTTTAAAAGAAGCGGCGATAGAATTACAGCGTCAAAAATTAAATGAACAACAATTTGATTTCTACAGAGGGCTGCCAGGCTTAAGTGAGATTATGACAGTGAATGAAACACTGTCTAATTCAATACTTGGTGATACAGGCGTGGGAGGTATCTTTGGTTGGATGGGAAATACGGGTAACGTTCAGGAAAGTTTAGAAAAAAGTTTAAGCGCAGCCACTGGCATACCATCTAGAAATACCGCTGTTTACAATTGGCAAAAGTGGTTTGATGAGCAACTTGTTACCCGTTATCAAGGGGGTTCTGCGATTGTTGATCCCTTTGACCCTACTGTCACATATACACTTGATGCTCAATTTGCTCAAGATTATATCGATCGTTATTTAAAACCTCGCTTTGATACTTCACGTTCTATGACAGAATTCGTGAGCTATATGGACGTAAAGCAAAACGAGCAGAATGTTTTCCAAACGCAGACCGCACTTGACGCATTGCGAGACATTGCAGACCTTAGATCTAAGGCTTATTTGGATAGCATAAGGGCAGCAGTCCCTTTAAACTTCAACGTTGATTTTTATTGGAATCCAGAAGGAAACTTTACAACTGACGATCCAAAGTATCAAAAATATCTTCAACAAAAAGATGAAGTAGCGGCCGATTGGGAAATTGCAAAAACACAAGGAGATACGGCCGTTGTACCAGGTACAGACTGGACCTGGAATCAATGGGCCTATTACTACGGACTAGATCCCAATGATCGGAGTCAGTTTGCAAAATTACACTACCAAGTCAAAGGAGCATCTCAAGGTTTTGATCCCGCAAAAGATGTAATCACTCCAAAAGATGCGGAGGATTACATTCAAGCAACTATCATTCCAGAACTTGTTAATGAAAAATTAAACATAGGCGATATTACTTTTTTGAATTTTATTACTCCTCAAGAATATGCCGATCAATTACTTGAAGGTATTGACCCAGCGCAAAACAAAGAAGAATGGGATAAGTTGCTAGAAAGCCTAGGCCTCACTGGCGCAGAAACTGGCGTGGCGGAAGTTAAGCAATACATTATCGATGCTTTTACAACAAACGCCGCAAAACAAATACGAGAATCAATTAAATATTTAAATGAGAAAAAGTTAAAACCCACGCAAGAAAGGCTTGGCGTAACTTACATTGAGCGCCCCGAAGACGAGGCCCCCATCGACGACCCGAATGCTACACAGTTGTACAAAATATTTCAGGGTGCTGGGTACCAGGGAACTGAAGATGAGTTTTATAATGAATTCATGACAGATATAAACCGTAGTGAAATGCAGCTTGTAACTCAAGCAAGCAAAGGATTACAGACAAGCAGCTTATTTGGTGGACTTTCTAGTGCAGACCCCTTCGAAGCCCTGGTATCCATTGAAGGCTTGTTTAATGATGAGTCTACGCAAACAAAAACAACGACTTCCGCAAGCCCTGCGCCAAGTTATTTTTCCTTGTTTGATGACACAACTTCTCAAGATTACAAGTCTGAAACAGGTAAAACAATCTTGAGCGATTTTACTTCCATCTTTAAAGGTCTTAGCTGATGTCTGACAAACGTAAAAAAGCGGCAAAAGCGGCAAAAATTGCAAAGGATTCAATGCCTTGCAATAAACCACGACGCGATGTACAAGGCGGAAAGAAATCGGTTGTAAAAGCTTGTGAAAACGGAGAAGAAAAAATTGTTCGTTTTGGCGATGCAAATATGGAAATTAAACGCGACAATCCAGAAAGACGCAAAAATTTTCGCGCTCGTCACAACTGTGATGAACCAAAGAGCAAGCTAACAGCAGGGTATTGGTCATGCAAGGCCTGGGCCATGCTGCCATTAGTACCGCTCGCTGGCTTCACGTGGAATGTTCTAAATGCAGTCAGTGGTGTCATGTGTTGATAACATATCTCCAACGCGAGTGAGCACGTTACATCAAGGCGCGGTAAACTGTATGAGCTGATTTTTTTATCAGGATGGCAAAGCCAAAGTCAACTGCACTACGCCTTGAAGCAAAACCTAAAAAAACTCGTCAAGGACAAGGCCGCAATTCCTTGGCCAATCATGGCCGTAAAAAATTGAGGGGCCAAGGTAAGTAAAATTTATGTATATTAGGAGTACTAATTGTTACTCCTATGTCGGATCTTTCGCATGCGGTTAATTTAATTCGCAAGTACGAGGGGTATAGCGAAAAAGCATACCCCGATCCGATCACTGGTGAAGAGCCTTACACCATCGGATTTGGAACTCAGTTCTACCCCGATGGTTCTCCCGTCAAGCGAGGTCAATGCTGTACTCGCGAGAAAGCACTGGAGTATCTTTTTCACGAGATCAACGTCATTGACAATCAGCTAGCAAAGCAAAACCTGGGCTTAGACAACAGCATGCGTCAGGCTTTGATTTCGTTTGTGCACTCCATCGGCTGGGAGCCTTTTTTGTACAGTCACGTTATTGACTTTATTGAGATCGAAGACTTTTGTGGTGCCACACAGGAGATTGGGCGTTGGATCTTCGATGAAGAACATAACGTTATCGGTGGCCTCCTGGATCGTCGCCGGGAAGAAATTAACCTGTTCCTCCAGGAAATTGATGCTAATCCCTGGTCATCCACTGAGATTTTGTTGACAGCATTTCGTAACTACAGTGCTGCTCCCCATGAAGTACGTGCGATTCGAGAACTAGAAGAACG
>JBEAQS010000095.1:0-9361 GCA_041163765.1 Bacteroidota bacterium
AAAACGTTTCATCCCTGAAGTGGTGCGTACATCCTCAAAACGAATTCCCGCCTCTAATTGTTTCCAAGCTTGGTCAGGTTCAAAAAAATGGGTATACCTGTGCCTCAAATTGAGTACTTGAGTATCGTTTTGGTTGGTAAATCCTAAAGGGGTCTGGTAGTGAGGACTCATCGAGATAAACGAGATCCCAGAATTCCAATTACGGGTATTTCTAAATAGATAGAACAGTCCGGAGACCCCGTTTTGCGTTTCTCCATCTAAATCAACGGTATAGCTCCCTATTTGTTGTCCCGTAGCAAACCAGTCCGCTACAGGTTCATGGTGAATGCTCTGGTTGTACTCAAACCCCGCTGTATACGTCTTGGGAAATCGATATGTTCCATCAAAACCTAGTGTATGACCCGATCCTCCATGAGAAAAAAATCGGTGAGTGGATAAAAATCCGAGACTAGAACTGTTTTTAAACATGCGTTGGGTTCTAAAAATCGAAGCGTAAGAAGCTCCGCCTTCTGCTGTATACGTCGTGTATCTGGAGGGGATTAAATAAGGAGAAACCTCATCATATGCTGTCAACCAGTAGGTTCTTTGTTTGGCACCTTGTGCAATTAATTTAGACGAAAAAATAGGTTGATTAATCGCTCGCGTGTACACCGTAGAAAGTGCTGTCTGAATTAAATCATTACCCTCGTTAAAATACGGGCGACGTTCCGGAAAGGCTATGGCAAATGTATTATTGACGGTAATCTGAGAGACGTCTGCCTCCACCTGGGAAAAATCAGGATTGAACGCAACTTCGAGCGATGTAGTTGGTGACAAATCAAAAAGCCCGCTTAATCCAACACTTCCTACTAGTCCGTCCATAGTGAAATCACCCGCATCTCGAGCTCCTGACTGCCCCCCAAAAACATAGGGAATCAACTGAGCTCTTTTACTCGACTTAACTCCGCTAAGCAACAGATGTGTCGGGGATTGACACGGCAGGCATGGATTATCTCGATTTAATGGAAATTGAAAATTTTGACTCCTAGCACCACCAACGAAGGTCGATCGATACAAAACAATCTTCCAATCCATTTCCTCTGATTGGGTAAACTGCAATGAAGCAAACGGTATTTGCAATTCTACATGGTAACTATCTTCATGAATGGAAGCCTTGGACACAAAATTGATGTTGTAGTTCGGGTCATCTTCCCCAGAAGCTGTTAATTTCATATCGAGTTGACTACCTGCAGCGTTAGCACCTACATTCACCAAAAACCTTCCATCGCCAAATGTATCCAGCCCAATCATGACAAAATCATCCTGCCAAGCTTCATCTCTATTTCTGATCGAAGAACGCAATTCCGACATGTTTCCATAGGCGATAAACCCCACATATAAATCAGTGGTCGAATAAGTGATCCACGCCTCCGTTTTATTCACCGAGGACACATTATCCCCTGGATCAAACTCATATTGAATCACATGCTTTTGCGCCCCTTCCCATTCCTTGGGTTGAACAACACCATCCAAGGTGATTTTTGGATTTTGAGACCAACCCATCAAGGGTAAAAGCAAAAGCAAAAAGGGATATTTCATGCAGATAAATTTTTAAAAAGACGCTTGTATCGCCGTAATGTTACAGTGTCTTGTTGATTTCCAAAAAAGAAGAAAAAAATTTGGGTAGTATCTGTTTAATAAAGTACATTTGCATCCGCGTTTTTACGCATTTTTATTGTTTAGGAGAGGTGCCGGAGTGGTAACGGAGCAGATTGCTAATCTGTCGACGGGTAACTGTCGCCAGGGTTCGAGTCCCTGTCTCTCCGCAAATTTTATCAGCGATGATCATTCGGGGTGTAGCGTAGCCCGGTTATCGCGCCGCGTTTGGGACGCGGAGGCCGCAGGTTCGAATCCTGCCACCCCGACAAAGGTCGCGTAGCTCAGCTGGATAGAGCATCTGCCTTCTAAGCAGACGGTCAAAGGTTCGAATCCTTTCGCGATCACGAATAAACACAATACCCAAAATTACAAATCAAGCTTGTTTGAATTTGTAATTTTGGGTATTGTGTTTTCAAAGCGGAGCTTTGGAGGATCAGCGAGCGCAGCGGAGATAATCCCTAAACTACTATATCGGATAGGCTACCCTGAGGTGATAGACGTTAGTCAACTTGGCCTTAAGCACTTTTTTGACCGCGATGATCTCTTTAAAGGTAATATTGGCATTAATAAACTGATCTCCTTCCACTTGAGTCTGGATGATGCGCTCCACAAAGGAATCTATTTCTTCGTACGTGGGGTTCTTTAAACTTTTAGAGGCTGCTTCTACAGCATCCGCCATCATCAAAATGGCTGTTTCCTTGGAAAATGGCAAAGGACCTGGGTAAGTGAAGTGCTTTATGTCCACTTGAGCGTCGCGTTCTAGAGCTTTTTTGTAGAAGTAATACACTTGAGAAGTACCGTGGTGGGTTCGGATAAAATCGATTAATCGATCGGGTAGTTTGTTTTTCTTGGCAATTTCTATTCCGTCAGTCACGTGTTCAATGATGATTTGAGCAGACTCGCGAGCACTGATTTCATCGTGAGGATTAACCGAAGATTTTTGATTTTCGGTAAAGTAGCTTGGATGATTCATTTTACCTAAATCGTGGTAAAGAGCACCTACGCGGACCAACATAGCATTGGCCCCCACTTCATTGGCGGCAGCCTCAGCCAAATTAGCTACTTGTAACGAGTGATGAAACGTTCCTGGAGCTTTAATGGATAGCTCTTTCAACAAAGCTGAGTTGGTATCCGACAGTTCCAATAAAGAAACTTCGGACACCAATCCAAATAACTTCTCGTAGGCGTAGATCAACGGTTGAACAAATAACGTGATCATTCCATTTAGGGCAAAATACCCAAAAGTGATCCATTCAATGTTGGTCCACGTGCCTTCTTGAATCATGTGGAAAGCGAGATAGCCTATGGTGTACACCAAGGTGATTTGCCCCACAGAGATAAACAGATTGGCGCGTTTGTATAAGGCGGTCACGGAGAGAATGGTCACTACCCCGGCCATGATTTGCAAAAAGATATACTCAAAGCTGTTGGGTACAACAAAGCCTAAGATTAACACCGTCAACACATGACTGAACAGTCCCAATCGGGCATCGAAAAAAGTCTTTAGAATAAGTGGCAATACGCTTATGGGAACGACAAAAAGGTAATCTGCATTGTATTGAACTACCAAGGAAGTGGCCACTACCATGGCGATCATATTAAAAAACACAAAGGTGACTTGTGTGTTGTCTCTATAAATCTTGGGGCGGTATTTTTTGATGAAAAGAAACATCATCAACAAAACCATAGCCACCAGAACGACATAGCCCAATAGAATAAAAACAGCATTGTTTTGATTCCAAATACTCGCAGAAAAATGTTGTCTCAGTGAGTCAAGCAGGCGATAACTCTCGGCATCAACAACCTCTCCTTTAGCAATAACCAATGTTCCCTTTTGCACAAAACCATTGGTGGTGCTCAAAGATTCAATGGCTTGGTCCAATGCTTTTTGGGTGATGTCTTGATCCAACAAATAATTCGGCTGGATCATGTCCACGATCATTCCAGATCGACTTAACGCATCAAAAGCAGATGGAGAAACAACGGAGGATAAATGTTCTCTGATCCAAGCCGCTGCTGATGTAGGAGTAAATAGTCGATCCACCTCTTTTTTAGCCGCCACTCGACCCTCCAAGACCCAGATAAAACCTACACTCTCAGGCACATCTGTTTGTTTAACTACTCCCTTTTCGTATAACTCATCGATTGTTGAGAAAACTGCTGTACTGTCCGCAAGAAAATTCTCGGCCTGCAACCAGGCTAGGGTATTAGATTTAATCCGTGGTGCGGCTTCTTGGTCGACCACAAAATAAGGAGGTTGCTGGGCACTGATCATCTGCATTTCCTGCGCCCGTTCCTCTTGAGTTTTGAGTACATCAAAATCAATAGGGGCATACAATGTTTGGTGTTGCCAGGGCTTTCCTTGTTGGAATTCGTACTTAAACTGCCCGCCCTTGGGAAAGAAAAATACAATAATGGCAATACTCGCGGCATACAGCAATCCCTTAAAAAGGGTGGATTGGTGGCGATACACCATGTCAAAACGATTTTTCATAAGCTTAAGTTCAGGTCAAAAATAGCAAATAAGGCGTGAACCTCAATCCTTTGATCCAGATCTCCCCTTTTGGGGAATATTTGTTAATTTAGAGGCGCTAAACTTTGCCTATGCACTCAGTAGTTATTGTGTCCGCCCAACGTACACCCATCGGTAGTTTCCTGGGTTCCTTGAGTACCTGTACAGCCACTTATTTAGGCAGCACTGCCATACGAGCAGCATTGGATAAAATCGCCCTGGCCCCCGAGTTGGTCGAAGAAGTTTATGTGGGCCATGTGCTACAAGCAGGAACAGGACAAGCTCCTGCCCGTCAAGCAGCATTGGGTGCTGGAATTTCCCAAAACACGCCGTGTACCGCGATAAACAAAGTGTGCGCCTCTGGACTAAAAGCCATTCTTTTGGCTGCCCAATCCATTCAATTAGGGGATCGGTCTATTGTAGTCGCCGCAGGAATGGAATCCATGAGCCTGGCACCTCACCTTGCGCCCATGCGCAACGGCACAAAATTTGGCACTTTACATTTATTAGATGCTATTCAACAAGACGGGCTTCAAGATGCCTATGCATTAAAACCCATGGGGGTATTTGCCGATCAATGCGCATTAGACCACCACATTTCCAGGGAAGAGCAAGATGCCTATGCCTTGAACTCATACCGTAGAGCACAACAAGCTTGGGATAGCGGTTTATTTGACCATGAGGTATCACCGGTACTTGTCCATGGCCCTAAAGGGCAGACCAACACCGTTGATCGAGATGAAGAGTTCACTAAAATAGTTCCTGATAAAATGGCTGGATTAAGGCCTGCGTTTACCGCTGATGGCTCCGTCACGGCGGCCAATGCTTCCACTATCAATGATGGAGCCGCTGCTTTGGTGCTCATGAGCGAGCAGAGAGCTAAGGAACTCAACCTAAAGCCATTGGCCTACATAAGGGGTTATGGGGAGGCCGCACTAGCCCCCGAACAGTTTACCATTGCTCCTTCCAAAGCCATCCCACTGGCGGCAGACAAAGCGGGAATCTCCTTGGATCAAATAGATCTTTTTGAAATCAATGAGGCCTTTTCTGTGGTTGCACTAGCCAACAATAAGTTGCTGGGTATTGACCAGAGCAAAGTAAATACGGTAGGTGGAGCCGTTGCACTAGGCCATCCGCTGGGTTGTTCAGGAGCTAGGATTGCCACCACGTTGATTCATCAACTGATCAATCGCCAAGAAAGATGGGGAGCAGCGGGCATCTGTAATGGTGGTGGGGGCGCCAGTGCATTGATTATTGAAAACGCTACTTTATAGGATGATTGGAATTTGCACGCAGAGCGTACTCCCTGTATATAGTTTATGTGAATCCCCAGCACCTTTGGTCAACCAAATGCTCTACGGCGAATGGTATCATGTTCTTGAGTCCAGGAAGCATTGGGTCAAAATCAAGCATGGATTGGATGGATCTATCGGCTGGATATCCATAAAACAACACTACCCCCTAGCCGAAAACATCCATCCGCCCCAAACAACCTCATTAAATTTCGTCACTGATTTAATCAGCTCGATACACAAATCAGACGGTACATTATTACCTATAGTTTTGGGGTCAATAGCCGAACACGCTTCGCTGTGCGGTGACCCTAGTCCTTCTGTAAATCAATTACCTCCTAAGGAAACATCGGTTGTCGAAAATGCGCTAAAATACGTACACGCTCCTGAACTTTTTGGCGGCCGTTCACCCTGGGGGATCGATGCGGGTGCATTAACTCAAATGGCCTATCGACTAGCGGGCATTCACCTGAAAAGAACACCCTTAGAACAATCAACCCAAGGTATTGCCTTGAGTTTCATCGAAGAAAGCGAGCCTGGCGACCTGGTGTTTTGCGACAACAAAGAAGGGGTCATCGATCATGTGGGCATCATGTTACCGGATCATCATGTGGTTCATGTGTACGGGAAAGTGCGCATCGATCGAATCGACCACACGGGGATATTTAACCCCGAATTGAGACAATACACACATTCTTTAAGGGTCATCAAACATATTGAGCGAACATAAAAAAACCCCGCATCAAGCGGGGTTTTTACCTTTAGATAGTGCTATACTATTGCTCTAGTGCTTCTTGAAGTCTTTTGAAATTGACAAAATCACCCAAGGCGCCATAGATGTTTTTTAATTGCTCCATCAAATCTCTGTTGCCTACATTGACCTTTAAAGCAGCCTCGAGAACATCTGATCCTTTTTTAAAGAAACCATCTTTTTGTTCTTTAAGTGCGTCGTACTTTGCGATCTCTTTAGCTGAAGAACCGCGGATGCTGTTCATTTGCTCAATCAAACCGTTACCCTCGTTCACATAGGCCGTGGATAGGTTTAAGTATGCATTGATGTAATTAGGATCAATATCAATCGCTTTTTGATAGGCAGCACGGGCAGCCTCCATATCGTTTTGTTCCATGCTGATCACTCCGATGTTGTAGTGAAGATCGGCATTATTCGGATCCAGCTCTATAGCCTCATTCATCAGGGACTTAAAAGTCTCTTTATCCCCCAACTTAAAGTATAGGTTGGCGTGGTTTAGAATTAAAGAAACATCTTCTGGGTTATTCTTGCGCGCCTCTACATAGGCATTCATCGCCAAATCATCATTCCCTTGTTGGGTGTAAATCAAAGCGATGTTTTTGATGATTTCACTTCTCTTTGACGGTGTTTTTTCATCTTTAGGCTCGTCATAGGTACCTGCTTTTACCATCAAATCACGTTGTGATTGCGGCATATCAACACGCTCTCCAGTTTCTTTATCGCGAGCAGAGTAACGAGTCTCTGAACCATCGTAGTTGATATCCTTAAGGATGTGGTAATATTTTAACGCTGCATCGTAATCCGTTCCACTGACAGCCGCACTAGCTGCGTAGTACAGGTAGATGGTGTCCTTAGGGCTCAACGTGTAACTTTTGTACAATTTACCCGCAGATACTGCATAATTCCCTGCCTCGTTATCTTTTACCGCAGCATTGACTAAATCCACTGAAATCATCGCCATTTTTTCAGCGATGGCCTCGGTCAATTTAGGCTTTCCAGAAGCCTTATCCGTTTCAGCCAATTTGTTATAGGCTTCAATAGCTGCGTCAAAATCACCTTGTTCATCTGATTTAGCCTTAGCGTAATACGCATCGGCCAATGTTTGATAAAAGGTCAATGCAGTTTTAGGATCCGTTGAAGCTACGGTGCTTGATGCACCTTCTAGGGTAGAGATAGCTGTGGCTGCATCGCCTGCTTTCAAGGCCTTTTGAGCCGTTTTAATTTCTTCTTTTTGTGCGAAAGCCAAGGTAGATACCCCTAGTGCTGCCAGCATTAAAAAACTCTTTTTCATAAAATGTCAGTTGTTGTTTTTTTTAGTTTATTGTGCATCATCGGAGTGCCCCATATCTGGAGTCACTTCAATTTCATTGACATCAGTAGCATCAACCTCTTCTTCGCGGACTACTTTGGCCACCGCTGCGATAGAATCGTTATCCCTGATATTGATCAGGCGAACTCCTTGAGTAGCGCGCCCCATAACCCGTAAATCATCTACATTGAGGCGAATAGCTATTCCTGATTTGTTGATAATCATCAAATCGTCAGTATCGTCCACATTTTTGATCGCTACTAGATAGCCTGTTTTTTCAGTGATTGAAATGGTTTTCACCCCTTTTCCTCCTCGATTAGTGATTCGGTAATCCTCTATACTAGAGCGTTTTCCGTATCCCTTTTCTGAAACCACCAAAATATCTTCATCAAAATTGTTAACCGTCACCATGCCGATTACCTCGTCTTGATCGTCAGCCAAAGTAACCCCGCGCACACCGGAGGCATTTCTTCCCATCGGTCTGGTTTTGCTCTCTTCAAACCTAATCGCTTTACCTGAGCGCAATCCGATCAACACTTGACTGCTTCCAGTAGTCAACTTAGCTTCGATCAACTCATCTCCATCCCTAACGGTAATGGCATTGATCCCATTTACTCTGGGTCTAGAGTAGGACTCCAACGAAGTTTTCTTAACAATACCTTGACGGGTAGCCATCATTACATAGTGACTATTTACATAATCGGTATCTTTTAGATCTTGTGTACATATAAAGGCCTTAACCTTGTCGTCCGGGGTAATATTAATCAGGTTTTGAATGGCTCTTCCCTTGGACGTTCTGCTTCCTTCAGGGATTTCAAATACGCGCATCCAGAAACATTTACCGGATTGAGTGAAGAACAACATGTATTGGTGGTTGGTGCCCACAAATAAATGCTCTAAGAAATCTTCATTTCTGGTGGAAGACGCTTTTTGGCCTACCCCACCCCTGTTTTGGGTTTTGTATTCTGAAAGCGGTGTTCGCTTAATATATCCGGCATGTGAAATAGTGATGACCACTTGCTCATCCGGAATCATATCCTCCATACTTAAATCACCACCCGCATAGTTGATCTCGGATCTTCGCGCATCGCCAAATCGATCTTTAACCTCTTGGAGTTCATCCTTGATGATTTGCATTCTGCGCTCTTTGCGGGCCAATATATCTTTAAGGTCTGCAATCGTGTTGATCACCTCCTCATATTCAGCGCGCAATTTATCTTGCTCAAGTCCCGTTAGTTGACGCAAACGCATTTCAACAATCGCTTTCGACTGAGCCTCGGATAATTTAAATCGATCCATCAACGCAGCACGTGCGTCATCAGGATTGCTCGCTGCGCGGATGATTTTGATGACTTCATCTATATTGTCGGAAGCTATAATCAACCCCTCCAAAATATGCGCGCGCTCTTCTGCTTTTCTGAGTTCAAATTCGGATCTGCGCACCACAACCTCATGTCTGTGGTCTACAAAATGAACGATCATGTCTTTAATGTTCAACATCTCAGGGCGTCCATTGACCAATGCGATGTTGTTCACACTAAACGATGACTGTAACGCAGAAAACTTATACAGCGTATTTAAAACTATGTTGGGTACCGCGTCCTTTTTAAGCACAAAAACAATACGCATACCCTTTCGGTCAGACTCATCGCGAATCGTGGAAATACCTTCGATTTTCTTTTCGTTGACCATATCGGCGATCTTTTTGATCAGATCAGCCTTATTTACTTGGTAAGGAATTTCTGTTACAATGATGCATTCTCTGCCGTGGACTTCCTCCATCTCAGCTTTTGCACGAACGACAACCCTTCCTCTACCTGTTTTAAAAGCTTCTTTAACCCCGTCATATCCGTAAATAA
>JBEAQS010000096.1:0-2803 GCA_041163765.1 Bacteroidota bacterium
AACACCCAAGCGGCCAATAAGTTGTTAAAGCTACTTGAAGAGCCGCCTGCGAAAACTGTATTTATCCTAACAGCTTCTGACCAAGGGTCTATGTTAGCTACATTAAAGTCCCGATGCCAACTAACCGCTTTGGCAGGTATTGGCCATCAAGAAATGGTGGATTACCTCATCCAACAAGGGGTGCCTGGGAGCGCTGCTGTTCGATTAGCGAAACAAAGTCAGGGCAACATGAACAAAGCCCTAGACTTACTGGCCCAAGACTCCGAAGAAGAAGTGTTTAGTCAATGGATGGTTCAATGGGTCCGATCCGCTTTTAAAGCAAAAACCCAAAAGTCTGCGGTTCAAGAACTCATGCTTTGGAGCCAGGAAGTAGCTAAAGTAGGTAGAGAGACTCAAAAGAATTTTTTGATGTATGCTATATCGTTCTTTAGGGAAGCTATGCTCGCCCACTACGGGATGAGCGAACTCTGCCACCTGTCCGTTTCCGTGCCGGGATTTGAATTTGAAAAGTTTGTGCCCTTTATACACGAAAATAATATTGAACCCATAACCAACGCACTTGATGAAGCTATTTATCACATTGAGCGCAACGGCAACGGTAAAATGATTCTAGCTGATTTAGCTCTTCAACTTACCCGTTTATTACACACTAAGGCAAGCGCATAGTCAATCGACAAAATCAATAGAGGAATCGGGTTTTCATAGAAAAGCCCAATAAAAAAGGAGGCCCAGAAACGGCCTTTTTTTGTGTCTTTTTACATTTTTGATGCTGGAGGCCGTTGGCGCATAAAAAAGTCGCTTAAAGCGCCCCTAATGGATTATTTGTGTGTTTTTCGCCTCCAAGTATAAACCATCGTTGAATATTGGCCTGTTCTGCGCCCGTATATATGGCTGTGTAACCCACCCATAAATCCCTTGATCCACGACCATTTATTTTGGGCGTATTGTTCGGAAAGAACCGCGATGTAAAATGCATCCATCCAAAGGTGTTGGTGCGCTAAGTTGTCCAAATCCCATGTTGAGGACAAATGGTCCATATAGTCAGAGGAAAAATGCCAAAGGTGTCTGGGCACATCATACGCCGCCCAATGGGTGCCATACATGTGAGCGTCATAACTTTTGTAGTTGGGAAGTGCCATGATAATTTGGCCTCCTGGTTTTAGTTTGTGAATGAGCTGATCAAGTGTCTCTAGATAGTTAGGGACGTGTTCCAGTACATGCCAAAGCGTAATGACATCAAACTGTACATCCGGCAACTCACTGATGGATGAAAACAGATTGACCCCTTGATGTTGTGCGGACAACCTAGCTGATGGGCTTGGCTCAACGCCATAGCTGTTCCAGCCGTGTTTGCTGACCGATTGCACGAAATATCCATTTCCCGCGCCAAAATCAAGGTGAGTAGGGTGGTCGGATACTGCTGTATTTAGAACCCATTTCAGCTTGCCGTTTGTGTTCAGCGCTTTAGCCCACTGATATACTCGATCCATGAGTGATTGGCCGGTGTTTTGATGTGACCGATAGGTGCTTTCTGGATAGTAGGAAGATGGGTCTAATGGAGCGTTGTGCGTGCGCAATAATTGCCCCGGCACCTCCTCAATTAAGTCAAAGATTTCTTGAGAAACCAGGTGGTCCCTGCAGGCGATGTAATGTGGTTGAGTTGCTTTCATAACGTTGTTCCACGTGGAACATTATCTGCCTAAATGGACCAATAATACCGAAACATCTGAAGGAGAAACCCCACTGATGCGCGATGCTTGAGCAATGGTCTCCGGCGCTATCTTGTGAAGCTTCTGGCGAGCTTCTATGGACAAGGACTTCAAGGAGCTGTAATCAAATCCTTGTGGGATCTTGACATATTCTAAACGGTGAAGTTTGTCTGCATTGTTTTTTTCTTTTTCGATATACCCCTGGTACTTGACTTGAATCTCCGCTTGTTCCAACACCTCCTTATCCGGATTTAGTTCGTGGATAAACGCCTGAACCTCGGGGACGCGGAGCATGTGGTCCATAGTAACATCGGGTCGTGAAAATACTTTAAATAGCTTTCCAGATTGTTTCACCGGAGCAGAATCTACTTCTTCCAAAAGGGGGTTAATCACCTCAGGGGAGACGCTGGTAGTTTCAAAAAAGCGAACCAAATCATCTGATTGTTGCTTTTTGTTTTCCATCGCCTTTAGACGCTCCTCGCTGGCCAGACCAAGCGCATAGCCCATAGGGGTTAGTCTAAAGTCTGCGTTATCTTGGCGAAGCAGGGTTCTGTACTCCGCGCGGGAAGTAAACATTCTGTACGGCTCTTCTGTGCCTTTGGTAATCAGATCGTCGATAAGCACCCCGATGTAGGCCTCGTCTCTTTTCAACACAAAACCAGGTCGTTCGGCTACGTATAAATGTGCGTTTATTCCAGCCATAAGTCCTTGGGCTGCGGCTTCTTCATAACCCGTTGTTCCGTTAATCTGCCCAGCAAAAAACAGACCGTTGACCAGCTTGGTCTCCAGCGTGGTTTTGAGCTGAGTTGGCGGAAAATAATCGTATTCGATGGCGTAGCCTGGTCGGAAGAACTTAACCTTTTCGAAGCCCTTGACCTGTCGTAACGCTTTAAATTGAACATCCTCTGGCAAGGAAGTTGAAAAACCATTGACATATACCTCAACAGTGTCCCAGCCCTCCGGCTCAACAAACAACTGATGACTTTGTTTGTCGGCAAATCGATTGATTTTATCCTCAATGGAAGGACAGTATCTAGGCCCTAAGCCTTGAATTCTTCCGTTAAACATCGGGGAGCGATCGAAGCCTTCTTGCA
>JBEAQS010000097.1:0-15734 GCA_041163765.1 Bacteroidota bacterium
AAAAAGAAATCACCTTCAGCTGCCCTTTGCTGTCATCAAGAAAAATAGGATGAACCACAGGTCCGGTAAACACCGAAAAATCAACAGCAGCGCTGTATTCTTGGCTAGCTAAATTGACCAATAGCTCGTCGGCTTTGATTTGGGTGCGCAAGAAATCAGTGACTGGTTTTTTCCAGTACTGCACCAAGTTGGGTTTAGTCCCTATGGGTAATCTGGTCCCCATCTCCAAACGATATGGTTGAATGCCGTCAAACGGCTTTAACACACCATACAACCCAGAAAGTATAAACCCTTGATCGTTTAGATCGCTCAAAAGACTTTCTGAAAGCGTACCCGCATCAAGCCCCTGATATACATCGCCTGTAAATGCCATAACTGCAGGACGAAGCACCTCCGGACTTGGGTCCGCAGAGAAATTCTGATTTCTTTGGTTATTGAGGTCTGATAACGATTTTGATATCCCCATCAACGCAGCCAAATCTGCGGGTTTCTTTTTCTTTAAAACCGACATAACCCGGACGGCCTTATCCGAAAAATTAGGAGTGCTTAAGGGAATATTAGGGTGATTCGTGGTAAAATCTAACGACTTAGCAGGAGAGATCAAAAACTTCATGGCGCACGGTTTTGCGCAAAATTAAGCGATTTTATCGACTTAGTCCACCCTTTGGTTGTGGGTATAATTGCGCCACTTATCGATGCAATCACTCATGTCTTGGGGTATCGGGGATTCAAAAAAACAACGCTCACCTGTTCTGGGATGAATAAATCCCAGAGTTTGAGCGTGTAACGCTTGCCTGGGCAATACCTTAAACGCGTTTTCTACAAATTGCTTGTACTTGGTAAATGTGGTCCCTTTGAGTATCTGGTGCCCGCCGTAACGCTCATCATTAAACAGCGGATGTCCAATATGTTTAAAATGCGCCCTGATTTGATGCGTTCTTCCGGTTTCTAATCGGCAAGAAACCAGGGTAATGTACCCCAATCGTTCGACAACCTGGTAATGCGTCACCGCCTCTTTGCCATAGGCTCCATCTGGAAAAACGTCCATTTGCAACCTGTTTTTGAGCGATCGACCAATATGACCTGTAATGGTTCCTTGTTCTTGATCTAGAGCGCCCCAAACTAAGGCGATGTATTGGCGTTCAGACGTTTTATCGGCAAACTGTTTGGAGAGATGTACCATGGCTTGGTCATTTTTGGCAACCACCAATAAACCAGACGTATCCTTGTCGATGCGGTGTACCAGACCAGGACGATCATCCGAATTCACAGGCCATTGAGCGCTGTGGTGCAGCAGCGCGTTGATCAACGTACCTGAATAATTGCCATGCCCCGGATGCACGACCATACCCGCAGGTTTGTTAACCACCATAAGGTCTGCATCTTCGTACACAATGTCCAGAGGAATGTCTTCCGCAACGAGTAAATTTTCATGTGGGGGATGGGCAAACATGACTTGTATTTCATCATGTGGCTTTACCTTGTAATTTGACTTCACAGGTACCCCATTGGCCCATATCATGTCCTCTTTAGCCGCTTGCTGAATTTTATTTCTTGTAGCTTTTTCGATTAAGTTCATTAAAAACTTATCGATTCTCAAAGGATTTTGTCCTGCGGACACCAAAAAATGATGGTGTTGATGCAAAACATCATCCTCTTCTGGTTCTTCCCAGTGTGGATCTATCATTACTCTTCTAGGGGTTTGTTTCCATTGCCGACCACCAGGGTGAGTGAAGACATTTGGGGTATTTTCTGACCGGATTTTAGCGTTCTTCCTTGGTAGCGCACTTCGTACACCATATCGGTCCCCAACGCATCGATGTATTCTATTTGACCTACTTTAAATCCTGCAGCCGTTAATCGCGATGTGGCGTTGCGCAAGGTGACTTGCACTACCAAGGGAACAGCTACTTCTGAATAGCCTGCAGCATTCATCGTTAAATAGATTTTTCGCTTTTCCTTTACCGAGGCCCCCGCAACAGGGAATTGTTCGATAACACTATAGGGCGGAAGGTTTGGATTGTATTTGGTTGAATCAACCACTGCATAGCGCAGATCCAACTCAGTCAACGCCTCAATGGCAGGCGTTAATGCCATACCCGCGAGATCTGGGACGGTAATCTTTTGATCGTGATGAGTATTGTATTTAAGCCATTGCATCAAAATAAATGTCAGTACCACCAATAAACCAGCTGCGCGAACAGCCCATCTAAAAAATCCAAGATCGGTAAGCCATCGAATGATCTTCATCCTACATACAATTTGCGGCAAAGATATAAAACCTTTGCCTTGTGCCTTTTATTATTCCATTTCAGTTAATTTTAGGGCAAATTTCTGTTATGAAGAAAAATATCGCCGTGGTAATGGGTGGATACACCAGCGAATACGCCATTTCCTTAAAAAGCGGTTCTGTGGTCGTCAAGCACCTCAACAAAAATAAATACGAGGTTTATCCGGTGATTATGGAACAAGACAGTTGGAAGGTTGTATTGGGACAAGAGGAATTCCCTATAGATAAAACGGACTTTTCGGCCGTGATTCACGGAAAAAAAACAACTTTTGATTGCGTATTTAATGCCATACATGGAAGTCCTGGTGAAGATGGATTACTGCAAGGATATTTGCAGATGATCGGAGTGCCCCAAACAGCCTGTGATCCATATCAAGCAGCTTTAACTTACAACAAGCGGGATCTATTGGCCATCACCAAAACCATGGGTATTCCCTGCGCTGCATCGTATATGCTCAATAAAGGAGACGTGATCGATGTGGCGGCCATAGGGCAAGCGGTAGGTTTTCCTTGTTTTGTCAAGGCCAACAAGTCGGGTTCTAGCTTTGGAATTACCAAAGTATACCACCCTGAGGATTTGCCCAATGCCATAGAAATCGCCTACAAAGAAGACAACGAGGTGCTCATCGAGGCTGCATTGGTAGGCACCGAAGTGTCCGTTGGTGTCATTAAATACCAAGGCGAAACTAAAGTACTGCCCATCACGGAGATCATTTCGGAAAATGATTTTTTCGACTACGAGGCAAAATACCTGGGCAAATCACAAGAAATCACTCCTGCGCGTATTTCGGATGTGCAGCAAAAGAATGTAACCTCCATAGCCGCTAAACTATATGATCGCCTGAAATTAAAGGGATTTACCCGTTCAGAGTTTATCTTCGTGGGAGATATTCCTCATTTATTGGAAGTGAATACCACCCCGGGAATGACCGAACAATCCCTATTGCCTATGCAAGCAGAGGCGGCCGGAATTTCATTGGAAGCGTTATTTGACAGCGCGATAGAAAACGCACTTAACCCCTAAAGCACTCATGAAAAAACGCACCGCTATTTTTCCTGGATCATTTGACCCACTCACCCTGGGGCATGTAGATGTTATTCAACGAGCGCTACCGCTTTTTGACCACTTAGTCATTGCTATTGGGGTGAATTCAGACAAAAATTATATGTACTCGCTCGAAGAGCGAAAAAAAATCATCCAGGACACCTTTCAAGGTATCGAGAACATTGAAGTAGTTCATTACGAGGGCCTAACCGTAGATTTTTGTCAAAAAATTGGCGCTCAATTTATTTTGCGCGGCTTGCGCAACCCGGCTGATTTTGAGTTTGAAAAAGCCATCGCCCATACCAACAGGGCCCTTTCAGACATAGAAACAGTGTTTTTATTAACCGCTTCGGCTACCTCATTTATCAGCTCATCGATTGTGCGAGACGTCATCAGAAACCATGGGGATTACAGTAAATTGGTTCCTTCAACGGTGATGCAATTTGCCAAATAATCAATCTCCGAAAAGTATGCGGATGTTCGTGTAGGACTTGGTGAGTGCTTTGGTGATTTGCTCTGGATTTTTCCACTTTACTTTTTCGATCCCCTCATCGATTTGAGGCGTTAATGGACCTGAATAACTGGTGCGCATGGCATACCAAAACACCTCTTTTAATCGATATTTTTCTTTGCGCTTAAACACGTGGTACGTGGTCAGCAACTGATTTTCAATTTTCAACTCCCTAACACCAGTCTCCTCAGCCACCTCCCTGAGGGCACATACCTCAAGGGATTCGCCTTTTTCCAGCCTGCCCTTAGGCAAATCCCATTTGTTGTTTCTGTAGATAAAAAGGACTTCGCCTTGTTTGTTGGTCACTACACCACCAGCAGCGACTTCTCTTTTAATGCTTTTACAGAATTTATTCAGTATTTCTGAATGGTTGGGGTGATAGATATAAGCCTTCTTGATTTTACCTTCCATAAGTAAATCAATCGCCTCGTTAATCGCCTCTGGATTCAACAAGAAGTACTTGTTATTGTTGATTTCAGACAGTTTATTTGTCAGAATGAGCGGAGCTTCATTCACAAAAACTTTATACATTTGTGCCTATGATTTTACATCCAGAAACAGCGCGCAAAACAGCTGACCTCTTACTGCAAATAAATGCAATTAAATTGAATCCCGGAAATCCTTTTTTATGGGCTTCCGGATGGAAATCCCCCATCTATTGCGACAATAGAATCATGCTTTCCCACGTGGCGGTGCGCACCTATGTCGCCGAGCAAATGGCCCAACAGATCAAAAACACCTACCCTCATGCTCAAGTAATCGCAGGGGTAGCTACAGGAGCCATTGGTGTAGGTATGTTGGTCGCCCAGATACTTGCACTTCCATTTGTCTATGTTCGTCCTGAACCTAAATCACATGGAAGAAAAAACCAAATCGAGGGCTCGTTGGAACCAGGTTCCTCGGTAGTGGTTATCGAAGATTTAATCAGTACAGGGAAAAGCAGTTTATTGGCCGTTGAAGCACTGAAAGCCTCAGGAGCTGACGTATTGGGCATGATCGCCATTTTCACCTATGGTTTTGAACACGCTCAGCAGGCCTTTGACGCACAAAAAGTAACACTCCACACATTAAGCGACTATGCACACCTCATTGAACTTGCGGTGGCACAAGGCGTGGTGGATCATAACGCACACCAAACCCTCCTTGATTGGAGAAAAAATCCAGCCCAGTGGGGTCAATAGTATGCATTTAGAAAGTCCAGAAATTCAGTTGCCCAAAAGCGCAGAAACCGTTTATACTTTTTTATCTCAGCCTGATAATTTTGGGCCTTTGATGCCGAGTAACACGTCAAAATTTGAGGTACTCGACGAAAAAACATTTGTTTTTGCCCTGAGTGGCATGCCAGAAATCAAACTCCGTTTTAAAGAAAGCACTCCTTTTCAAATGGTTGTTTTGGGAGCTGCTTCCGACAAACTTCCATTTGAGCTTAAAGCCCATATAGAAGAAACTGCCTCAGAACAAAGCCGCGTCAAGCTCACTTTTGATGGAGACCTCAACCCGATGATGGCCATGATGATTCAGGGACCTTTAAATAACTTTTTAAAGGCATTGGCGGAAAACTTATCTAAGGTGTTGGGGTAAACACCCAAGAAACTTCTTGAAGTCCAAAAGACATAGGCTGCTTATCTACCTCGAGCACTAATTGTCCTTGTTTATCCGTTCCAAGCACGACCGCTTGAAACAAACCGAGTTGTTTATTTTCAAACCAGTGGTGGGTACCTCGAGCATACATATGCCTATGAAAAGCCTCGGTTATACTCTTTTCCAGCTGCAGATCAAATTCATCGATCGCCTGGGTGATTATGCCTAGTAGACTTGAGGTGATGCCCTCCAGGCCATCAATGCGCAAACCTTCTAAAGCCAATGAGGTCGCTTGGGATACTGATCCGAATTCTCTCTGATACACATTGATCCCGATGCCAATTACTGAATAACTGATGTTTTTTCCATGGACGCCGTTTTCAATCAACACACCTCCTACTTTTTTGGTTCCGACAAATAAATCATTCGGCCATTTAAGTCGCGTTTCGGTTAGTCCTAAATCTGTTAACCACTCCACCAAAACCGTCGCGATATACTGCGAAAGCAAAAAGCTTTTCTCTACAGGAAATACACGCCACGTCTTGTAGACACTTGCTGAAATATTGCTGTCGGGTGAAGAAATCCAGGTGTTTCCACGTTGCCCCCTCCCCGAGGTTTGATTCGGTGTAGTCACCCAGGTTCCATCCATCAATTCCCCATGAGCTATCAACGCTTTTAAGTGATCACTGGTAGAGGGGCATTGGGGCAAATCAATCCGATTCATCAACCTTGAGGACAAATAATGTTCTGTTAAATTCACAGGCTAAGAACGTAAAAAAATGGTAACTTTGCGAAAATTAAAACTCCTGGATGCAAAAGAATAAACCCAGTGTTGATGCACTATTGTCGCACATCATTGAAGGCATAGAAGCCCTAAAAGGACAAGACATCAGCATACTTGATCTCAGAGAGATCGATAATACTGTTTGCGACTACTTCGTAGTGTGCAATGGAACGTCGAATACCCACGTGAATGCCATCGTTAACTCCATCCAAAAATTGGTCAGCAAATCCCTGAAAGACAAGCCCTGGCACGTCGAAGGGGCACAAAATGCGGAATGGGTACTCATGGACTATGTACATGTGGTTGTCCACGTTTTCCAAAAACACATCAGAACACATTACGACCTAGAGAGCTTGTGGGGTGATGCCAAAATCACTCTGTTGCAAAGCGCTCAAAATCCTTCTTAAATTATGGCTAAAGAAAAACCTACGCCCAAGAAACCTAAATTCAATATTTGGTGGATCTACACCATTGTAGCCATCGGCTTGCTCGGTCTTCAGTGGCTGGGTAGTGCCGGATTTTCCAGCACACAAAAAACCTCCACCTATGAGCTACAATCGTTCTTAGAACAAGGAGATGTGGCCAAAATCATCATAGTCACCAATACCAAACAAGCCAAGATTTACCTCACCCCTGAAGCGCTTAAGCAAGAGCGGCACAGCAAAGTAAATTCGCCTTCTTTTGGTTTGGGAGCTGGAATAGGACATCAATACGTCATCAATTACGGTGACCTACAAAACTTCGAAAATGAGGTTAAAAAGACCATTTCAGAAAATCAGCTGACTACTGGATTGGACTACGAAACTGAATCCAACGTATTGGGAGATTTACTGCTCAGCATACTTCCTTTTGTGTTGATTATCGGAGTGTGGATATTCATTATGCGCAGAATGTCTGGTGGTGGCGCAGGTGGTGCAGGTGGTCAAATTTTCAATATCGGAAAATCGAAGGCCAAACTGTTTGATGAAAAATCAGACACCAGAACTTCATTCAAAGATGTGGCCGGACTTGAGGGAGCTAAAGAAGAAGTTGAAGAGATTGTGGAATTCCTGAGAAACCCTGAAAAATACACCTCTTTAGGTGGCAAAATCCCCAAAGGCGCCCTATTGGTTGGCCCTCCAGGTACCGGAAAAACATTGTTGGCCAAGGCAGTAGCTGGCGAGGCTAAGGTTCCGTTCTTCTCTTTGTCTGGCTCAGATTTTGTCGAAATGTTTGTCGGCGTTGGGGCTTCAAGGGTTCGCGACTTGTTTAAACAAGCCAAAGACAAATCTCCTGCGATCATTTTTATCGATGAGATCGACGCCATTGGTCGTGCACGAGGTAAAAACAACATTACCGGCTCCAACGACGAACGAGAAAACACGCTCAACCAATTACTTACGGAGATGGATGGTTTTGGCACCAACACGAATGTGATCGTACTGGCTGCGACCAACCGCGCAGACGTACTGGATAAAGCGTTGATGCGCGCTGGCCGTTTTGACAGACAGATCTACGTAGATCTTCCCGATCTAAACGAACGAAAAGAGATTTTTGAAGTGCATTTACGTCCGATCAAAACGGCTGAAACCTTGGATTTGGACTTCTTGGCCAAGCAAACTCCTGGCTTCTCTGGTGCTGATATCGCCAACGTTTGCAACGAGGCTGCACTAATCGCTGCTAGAAAAGAAAAGAAAGCCGTCACTAAAGAAGACTTTTTAGATGCCGTAGATCGTATTGTAGGCGGTTTAGAAAAGAAAAACAAAATCATCACTCCAGGAGAGAAGGAAACCATTGCCTACCACGAGTCTGGTCATGCTACAGTCAGCTGGTTGCTAGAACATGCAGCGCCTTTAGTCAAAGTTACTATTGTACCCAGAGGACAGTCATTAGGTGCTGCTTGGTATCTACCCGAGGAACGTCAAATTGTGCGCACGGAACAAATGCTGGATGAGATGTGTGCTACCCTAGGAGGAAGAGCTGCGGAACAAGTGGTGTTTGGAAAAATTTCTACCGGAGCTTTGAGCGACTTGGAAAAAGTGACCAAACAAGCCAGGGCGATGATTACCGTTTATGGATTAAATGAAACCCTGGGAAACATCACTTATTACGATTCTTCAGGACAGATCGAATACGGGTTTACTAAACCGTATAGCGAAGAAACAGCTCAAGTAATTGATAAAGAAATATCTTTACTCATTGAATCTCAATACCAAAGAGCTATCGAACTTCTCACCAAGAACAGAAGTAAATTAGATGAGTTAGCTCAGCGATTATTGGAAAAAGAAGTTATATTTAAGGACGATTTAGAAAAGATTTTTGGACAACGACCGTTTGAAAAAAATATAGAATCAACTGAATCAGAGGAAGTTATTCATGAAAAACCAATAGAAGAGCCGTTAACGGAAGGAGATCATTGAACTTATTTGACAAAATATTTGGCGCTAAAAAACAGGTGAGTCCCTCGGAACAGGAAGAGCGGAGTACCTATATGCCAGATATTCCATTGCCGACAGACGAAAAATTTGCTGTCGAGTTCAACAAGAATGGAGGTAAGTTTCTATACTGTACGGACCTTAACGAGGTTTATGACATGCTCGATAAAATAATCATCGAGCAAGGTTGGCAGAGTGAACCTTTTTTCACCACCGATAAAAACTTGATTTCCATCTGCCAGTCTAGAGAAATTCCGTACAACAGCGATATTACTTCCTTGGTGTTTTTTACTGGATGTGAATTTTTAATTGCCCACAATGGTTCCCTATTGATGAGCGAACAACAATTGGGGGATAAAAAAATTGTGGATTTGCCAGATCATATTGTGGTTTTTGCCAAAACCAGTCAATTAACCCCTCAGATCAACGATGGACTTTATCAAATAAAACGAAAATACGACAGGATACCTTCTAACATCACGGCACTAAAAAACTTCAAACTACAAGGAGCTAACAAACCGGAATTTTTAAGCTACGGAAGCCCGATCAAAAACGTTTATCTTCTGCTTTTAGAAGACCTATAAATGAGAAATGCCCTTAGAAGATCATTGACCGGCTTGGTCTACGTGTGTTTGTTGCTCGCTGCGGTATTTTTAAACTCGGACGCTTTCGACTTCCTATTTATGTCCTTTGGTCTGGCCTGTATCTTTGAATACAAAAAGCTCAGTAAAATCAGGGGGTACCTAATTTTTGCCCTATACCTTTTGTTGTGGTGGGCCTACATCTACCTCCTTCACGACCCGATCTCTCCTTGGATTTTATTGATCGCTACATTAGCGATGAATATCCGATTGATCACCTATCTGTGTACCACTACTAAAGATAAAATGCCGGAAAGTCATCGTTTGATCACTGGACTGCTCTATGTTGGTGGTGGCAGCATTTTTCTGACGATGATTCCCTACAGAGCCGAGGGATTTGACTCCGTATTAATTGCAGGTATATTCTGTGTTATCTGGGCCAACGATACTATGGCCTATGTCACGGGTAGTTTGTGGGGGAAAAACAAATTGTTTCCCAGTGTTTCACCCAATAAAACCATAGAGGGGGCCATTGGAGGGTTGATCTTTGGGATGTCTGCAGCCTATCTTTGTGGTCATTTTGGGGGTCCACTCACCCCTGTTCAATGGGGGATACTCTCTTTTGTCTTAATTGTATCGGGCAATCTAGGAGATCTTTTAGAATCTAAATTGAAACGCGCCGCTGGTGTAAAAGACAGCGGCGCTATATTACCTGGACACGGAGGCATGTTAGACCGACTGGACAGTTTACTTTTTTCTGCCCCATGGGCTTATTTGACGTTGATTATATTTGATTATGTTTCATAAAGAAGGACACTTGATCATCGGCATCAGTTTGGTGATCGCTATTGCATCTGTTTTAGGCATTGACTATTTAGCCTTAACACCCTTTTGGTTATCTATGGCATTAAAGGTCGCCGTGCTTGGATTACTGATCATGATCCTGCAATTTTTTCGCAATCCAAAGAGAAGGGCTGCATTAAACCACAACCACATCTTATCTCCAGTGGACGGGAAAGTTGTTGTGATTGAAGAAGTCATGGAAACAGAAGTTTTGGGTGATCAAAGAAAACAGGTTTCCATATTCATGTCGCCTATAAATGTACATGTCACCAGATACCCTGCCAGCGGTGTAGTCAGCTACTCAAAATATCACCCAGGCAAATACCTGGTGGCCTGGCACCCAAAATCTTCCACAGAAAACGAACGCACGACTGTGGTCGTTAAAACACCAAAATTTGGGCCAGTACTATACCGCCAGATTGCCGGTGCATTGGCCCGTAGAATAGTGAATTATGCCCAAGTTGGTCAGAAGGCCATTCAAGGGGAAGATGCCGGATTTATCAAATTTGGATCTAGGGTGGACGTATTTCTTCCCCTAGATGCCCTGGTCACGGTCAAGCTGGGTCAAAAAGTAAAAGGCGCAGAAACCGTAATTGCGATCTATCCAGACAAAGATCCGCTAGATGATTAACCAAGAGTTTGAAAAAGCGGTAGCTTCGATGTCGGAGCTGCCTGTAAAACTACCACCGGACACCATGCTCAAGCTCTATGCCTACTACAAAATAGCTACTGGCTTGAAGGTGAGTTTAAACGCATTGGATCAAGGCGCCCAAAGTATGATCGACGCATTTAAATCAAATGCGCTGTTCCAGGCCAGACATACCGACAGAACTCAAGCCATGCAACAATACATCGACCTGGCTAATCAAATTCAACAAGAGGTACTCCATATTGAAGATTAACTCAGCTGAGCGATACGCTGGCTGAGCATCTCAATTTTCTCCAAAGCATCTGACTGCTTTTTTCGCTCTAGAGCAAGGACCGATTCAGGGGCGTTTTGCACAAAACGTTCATTAGAGAGTTTCTTTTCTACAGAAACCAAGAATCCTTGTGTGTAGACCAACTCATCGTTTAATTTCTTGAGCTCTTCTACCGGATCTATTTGCCCCAACAAAGGAACAAAACACTCCGAGGACATCACCCTAAATGAAGCTGAACCCTCTGGGGCTGCCTCCACCCAAGACACTTCTTCTATATGGGCCAATTTAGTGATGACAGGCACCCAAGCCTTGGGGAATTGATCGTCGGCCAATACACCTAGGGATAACAACTCTTTTTGAGGAATCCCATGCTCTTGACGGATGTTTCTCACTCCTGCAATTACCTCGGCTGCGAGTCCAAATGTGTTGGTGAGCTCCGTTTCTGTTGTGTACGGTTTTGGCCATTGCCCCACAATCAGGGCCTGTTCTTTGCTCCTTGGCTGGATATATTGCCAGATCTCTTCGGTGAGGAACGGCATAAATGGATGCAAGAGCACCAGATTTTGCTCCAACAAGCCAATCACAGATTCATACGTAGCTTTGTCTATTGGGGCCCCATAAGCGGGTTTGATGATTTCCAACAACCATGCGCTGTAATCATCCCAAACCAATTTGTACAAGGCCATTAAAGCATCGGAAATGCGGTACTTCTCAAAATGATCCTCGATGACGGCCAATGCTTGATTAAACGCGCCCCGATACCATTCAATACCGAGTTGAGCGGTTTCGGGTTGTGGAATATCCGCTACTTCCCAGGACTGAACCAATCTAAATCCGTTCCAGATTTTGTTGGCAAAATGCTGGCCTTGAGCGCAAAGCGCTTCATCAAACAATAAGTCATTACCGGCCGATGCACTTAACAGCAATCCCACACGGACCCCGTCAGCCCCGTAATCTTCTATGAGTTTTAAGGCATCTGGCGAATTGCCCAAGGACTTCGACATTTTTCTGCGCTGCGCATCGCGAACCAATCCAGTCAAATACACATTGGTGAATGGCTTCTCCCCCATGTATTCATAACCCGCAAAAATCATTCGGGCCACCCAGAAAAATAAAATATCTGGACCAGTAACCAAATCATTGGTGGGGTAATAATACTTTATTTCTGGATTTTCAGGGTCTAAAATCCCGTTAAACACACTGATGGGCCACAACCAAGAAGAAAACCACGTATCTAACGCGTCTTCATCTCTTCTGAGATCATTCGAAGTAAGCCCTGGATTGCCTGATTTTTCTCGGGCAAGCGCTAAGGCTGTTTCTAAAGATTCTGCAACTACATAGTCCGTTTTGGCATCTCCGTAATAATACGCAGGGATTTGTTGACCCCACCAAAGCTGACGGCTGATGTTCCAATCGCGGATCCCTTCAAGCCAATGCTTATAGGTGTTGTCAAATTTTTTGGGAAACAACTTGATCTCCTGAGTTTCCAAAACAGCTTCAAGAGCAGGCTTGACTAGCGTATCCATGCGCAAGAACCACTGATCTGATAATCTTGGTTCGATAACGGCCTTGGTACGCTCAGACGTACCGACTTTGTTTTGATGATTTTCTTTTTTCACCAAAAACCCATGTTCTTCCAACCATTTGGCCACCGCTTTTCTGGCTTCAAAGCGGTCCATCCCCTCGAAGGGCCCACCAAAACTGTTGAGCGTAGCATTGGGGTGAAAAATATCGATCAATTCTAGACCGTGCTTTTGACCGATGAGGTAATCATTAGGGTCATGGGCTGGGGTGATTTTTAAGCACCCTGTACCAAATTCTGGATCAACATATTCATCGGCGATCACCGGTACTTTGCGGTTGGTGATGGGCACCAACACCTCTTGACCGATTAAGTGGGCATATCGCGGGTCTTCGGGATGCACACATAGAGCTGTATCCCCCAAGATTGTCTCAGGACGCGTAGTGGCTACGGTAATTCGATCCGATCCATCTGCAAGTGGATACGAGACAAAGTACAACAGGCCAGATCTTTCTTCGTAAATCACCTCCTCATCGGAAAGGGTCGTCAAGGCCTCTGGATCCCAGTGAACCATGCGGTATCCCCGATAGATAAGACCTTTGTTATACAGATCGACGAATACTTTAATGACCGAATCAGACAGCTGAGGGTCCATGGTAAACGCTGTGCGGTCCCAATCACACGAACACCCCAGTTTTTTGAGTTGCTCTAAAATGACTCCACCGTATTTCTCCTTCCACGCCCAGGCGTGGGATAAAAATTCCTCGCGCGATAAATCGCTTTTTTCAATCCCTTGTTCTTTGAGTTGTGCCACCACCTTGGCCTCTGTAGCTATAGAGGCGTGGTCAGTCCCGGGCACCCAACAAGCGTTGAATCCTTGTAGCCTGGCTTTTCTGATCAACACATCTTGAATAGTGTTGTTGAGCATGTGGCCCATGTGCAGCACACCCGTTACATTGGGTGGCGGGATAACGATCGTATAGGGCGTTCTATGGTCAGGCGTGGATCGAAAATATCCGTTTTCCATCCAGTATTGGTACCATTTGCTTTCAGCTTGTTGAGGGGCGTATTTTGAAGGTAATTCCATAAATAAAAAGCGCCAAGGGGGAAGCCCATGGCCACCACAAAAATATAAAAATCAACCCAGTCCAAGGCAAATATTCCCGTTTGTAGAATCAAGTCCACTTTGCTACCTTTGGGTAACAAAAAAAATCCCATGAAAAAACTATGGCTTACACTTGTGCTAGCACTTTTTGCTGCACCGATTTGGGCGCAAACCCCTGTGATGAAATTTGCTCAAGACACCTTGGATTATGGCACCATTACCCAAGGGAGCAATGGGCTTAAAATTTTTAAACTAACCAACCAGGGCAATGCCCCACTAGTGATCTCCGATGTGCGCTCCAGCTGTGGATGCACGGTGCCCAAAAAACCTACCGCTCCGATTATGCCCGGTAAACAAGGGGAAATCGAAGTGGTCTACGACACCCAACGCGTAGGACCTATCAGAAAAACCATCTATGTTTACTCCAACGCAGGAGCAGAACCCAAGCAACTATACATTGTGGGCCAAGTAGATGCACCCAAGCAATAAGATGCCAAAAATTTCTTCTAAAGGGCAACTCATGCCCGAGTCTCCGATCAGAAAACTGGCACCGTTTGCGGAACAGGCCAAAAAAAGAGGTATTGAGGTCATACACCTCAACATAGGACAACCTGATATTCCAACCCCTGAGTCTGCCCTAAAAGCGGTCAGAGAAGCCCAGGTGGAGGTCTTGAGTTATAGCCCATCAGAGGGTACTTTGGCCTACCGAAAAAAACTAGCCCACTACTATCAGGGGGTAGATATCCCGGTCGACGAGACTGAAATTATTGTCACCACAGGCGGGTCAGAAGCCTTGTCGATTGCCATAGGGGTGGTATGTGACGCCCAGGACGAGCTGATCGTACCTGAGCCATTTTATGCGAATTACAATGGATTTGCCACAGCCAACAACGTAACAGTCGTTCCGCTTCCGACCCGGATAGAGGATAATTTTTCGTTGGGCAGTATTGAGCAATTCGAAGCGCTCATCACCCCCAAAACAAAAGCCATCCTTCTTTGTAACCCTGGAAATCCTACGGGTTATGTGTACAGTGAGGCGGAGCTAAGCCAAGTATTGACCTTGGCCAAAAAGCACGACATTTTTGTGATTGTGGATGAGGTATACCGAGAGTTTGTCTACGGCGTCCCGTTCACCTCCATGCTCTCCTTAGCGGGGAGTGAACAGCATGTGATTCTGATCGATTCTGTCTCCAAACGCTACAGTATGTGCGGCGCGCGCATTGGTTGTTTGGTATCCAAAAACAAAGGGGTGCTCGCTGCTGCGCTTAAATTTTGTCAGGCGCGCCTTTCACCACCCACCTATGCTCAAATCGCTAGTGAAGCAGCCTTAGAAACGCCGCAAAGCTATTTTGAAGCGGTAAACCGTGAATACACCCAACGAAGAGATGTATTGATGGAATCCCTAGCTAAAATCCCAGGAGTTCGTGTAGGTGCTCCCTCTGGCGCCTTTTATTGCATGGTGGAACTTCCGATAGCCGATGCAGATCACTTTGCCCAATGGATGTTGTCTGATTTTCAAGATCAAGGACAAACCGTTATGGTGGCTCCTGGTTCTGGATTTTACGCCACACCTGGACAGGGAAAAAACCAAGTGCGCATCGCCTATGTATTGGAACAAGCGAGGATCAAGAGAGCCGTGGAGCTTTTAGCTATCGCTTTGACGCAATACCCACAACCATGAAGCCTCAGGCACATTTCTCTCTGGCGTCACTCAACACTATGGGAATGCCCGCCTATGCTGCTTGGTATGCCCCTGTGGATAGTCAAAAAACCTTACAAGAAGTATTGAATTTAAAGCTTCATCCCAAGGTTTTTGTGCTCAGCGGTGGCAGCAATATGTTGCTGACCCAGGACCTAGATGCACTCGTACTCCATGTGGCTATTAAGGGTATAGAAATAACCCGTGAATCTGAAGATGAAGTGATCCTTAAAGTAGGCGCTGGCGAAACATGGCACGATCTGGTCATGCACTGTGTGAACAATAATTGGGGTGGTCTAGAAAACTTAGCCCTCATCCCTGGATATGTAGGCGCAGCACCCATTCAAAATATTGGCGCCTATGGCGTTGAGCAAAAAGACTGTTTTGTTCGCTGTGGCGCCTATGCTTTGACAGATGGCCACGAACGAATTTTTGATCT
>JBEAQS010000098.1:0-66564 GCA_041163765.1 Bacteroidota bacterium
TAAAACTGCTGGAAGTTGAGGTTATGGTGTTTGAAAATCGTCTGGAAGAAGCTGTAAGGCAACTCAATCAGATCGAGGAGGTTGATGGCACCAACGAAGAAGTTTATATCCAAAGGGCCAACATCTACTCAAAAAAAGACGACCACCCCAAAGCCATTGACTACCTAAAAAAGGCATTGGAAATCGCTCCTGACCAAATGGACATCTACGCCCTAATGGGCATGGAATATTTGTTTTTGGACGATTTTGAACAAGCTAAAAATTGCTTTATTCAATGCGTTGAAGATGATCCTGAGGACTACGCTTCGCTGTATAACGTGGTCTACTGCTATGAATTCCTCGAAGATTATGAGGGGGCTATTCAATTTCTCAACGACTATCTAGAGCAGAACCCGTATTGTGAAGTCGCTTGGCATCAATTAGGGAAGCAATATGTTGAAAAATCAATGTATAAAGAGGCCTTAACCGCTTTCGATTTTGCCATTATTTCAGACGACACCTTCACAGGTGCCTATTTTGAAAAGGCCATGGTTTTGGAAAAACTAAAGCGCTACAACGAGGCCATAGAAAATTACCAAACCACTTTAGATCTGGGAGAGCCTAGTGCGCAGACATACCTCAGACTAGGTCAATGTCATGAGGCTTTGGGACTCTATGCGCAAACAGAAGAATACTTCGGTCTAGCTGTCAGTGAAGACCCCCTACTTGAACGCGCTTGGCTGTCTATAGCACAGCATCACCTCAATCAAAACGCTTCGGGAATTGCCTTGGATTGGATCCAAAAAGCGCTTCAAATCGATGATGAAAATCCAAATTATTGGGAAACATGCGCCATGATTTACGCCTCGATGGACATGCATTTTGAAGCTGATTTTGCCTGCAAACAATCCGTAGCATTTGGTGGTCAGCGCATTGAATTATGGTTGCTGTGGGCACATACTGTCTGGTCGCTAGAAGATCCTCAGGGGTGTATTTTGGTTTTGGAAGAAGCTTTAGTATTATACGACAACCATCCAGAACTAAATCTCAGAATGGCCGTGGCACAACACGCAGTACAAGACCTGAGCCAAGCCTCATTCTACCTGGAAAAAGCGGGAAAAGATTCGAGTATGCAAGCGCTCGCCCAAACAGCTTTTCCTTATTTTTGGACGAGCCAATGGACACAGACACACTGGCTTGGCCGTTAAATTAAATCATGGAAAACACTAGAAAACCAATAGATTACCTATGGATCGTCCTTAAAGGTATGGCCATGGGCGCTGCAGATGTGGTACCTGGTGTATCAGGAGGCACTATCGCCTTTATTTCTGGCATCTATCAGGAATTGGTCGAAACCATAGCAAAACTTCGACCCAGCTTGTTGCTCGTATTAAAAAACGAAGGAATTAAGGCGTTTTGGAAGTCTTCCAATGCCTCATTCCTACTTGCCCTGCTCAGCGGTATTGCCTTGAGTATTGCTTCGCTAGCGAAAGGCATAAGCTGGTTGCTTGAATACCAACCTATATTGGTTTGGTCATTCTTTTTTGGTTTGATGTTGGCTAGTTGTTGGCACATTTACCGCTCTATTGGTTCCTGGAAAAAAAGTCTGTACCTATGGCTGTTTTTGGGAACCATCCTGGCAGGAGGAATCAATTTTTTGCCTGAAGGGGCCTCCAGTAGCTCACTGCTCTACTTATTTATCTCAGGAGCCTTAGCGAGCGTTGCTATGATCTTGCCCGGAATATCTGGCGCCTTTATTTTGGTACTCCTCGGCAGTTATGCCACCGTACTTACCGGGGTACATGAACGAAATATCTCCATTGTAGGTGTAGTCGGACTGGGTGCTGTGACTGGTTTGCTTTCATTTTCTTCTCTGCTCAAATGGATGTTAACTCGATTCCAACACCAAACGCTTGCGGTACTAGTTGGTTTTATGTTAGGGGCCCTACCCAAGATTTGGCCTTGGAAATATCCTTCCGATCGAGCTATGGATATAGTAACCCCCTGGAATTTTCCTCTAGAAAGCCAATGGCCTATGGCTCTTTGCTTGATGTTGCTAGGTATTTTCTTAATTTTAGGGTTAGAGCGTTTGGCCCAAAAGCCAGATGCTGCATAACATGAAAGCGCCTGCTGAGCTAAAATCTCATATTTTCACTTTTCTTAAAGGCTTAACCATGGGTGCGGCCAACAAGGTTCCCGGTGTATCTGGTGGAATTGTCGCCTTTGTTTGGGGGTTTTACGAACGATTCATCTCGTCGCTAAAAAAAATGGATGTACATGCTTTCACTCTATTAAGGCATGGGAAATTCAAGGAATTTAAGCAGTATACTGATTTTGTCTTTTTAGGCTATTTAGTCATGGGCATGATATTCAGCTATTTCAGTGTCTCCAAAATCTTGGATTACTTTCTAAAAACCAGAGAGCTTTACGTCTGGTCGGTGTTTTTTGGCATGATCATAGGTTCGGTGTATTATATATCCAAGAGTTTTGGCGGATGGAACAGCAGAAACAGAAGTTTTGGACTCCTGGGACTCATCCTGGGTATCAGCATCAGCTTTTTAAGTCCTGCGCAAGAAAACGACCACTGGCTCTTTGTTTTCTTCTGTGGTATGATCAGTGTTTCCGGGATGACATTACCTGGACTATCCGGATCATTTATACTCATGCTGATGGGCAACTATGTGCTTTTACTGGTTGAATCAGTCAATGCATTGTTTGACACATTGACTGAAATAGCACAATTAGAGTTTGGGTTTATACACGATACCGCTCGGCTAGACGCCTTGTTCACCCTGGGTGTCTTCACCCTTGGATCAGTGGTAGGATTGATTACTCTTTCTCACTTTATTGGCTATTTACTCAAACGCTTTCACGATCAAACAACGGCTTCCATCATTGGATTTATCACAGGATCCCTAGGTGTTGTTTGGCCATGGAAAGAGGCTGATTACCTTTATGACGCTGCGGGAAATGTGGTCACCGACAGTTATTTGCAACCCGTAGTCATTCAATTTACTCGATACATACCAAAACTAAACGACGCTCTAAACCTCTGGGCCCTGGTGTTTATCTTATCCGGAATCGCATTACTCGTATTTTTAGAACGCTATGGAGCCCAAAAAAAATAGATATGGCCTTTTAGGCAGAAACATCTCCTATTCATTTTCCCGGGGATATTTCACCCAGAAATTTGAATCAGAAGGATTAACCGATTACAGCTACGAAAACTTTGATTTGCCCGATCTTTCCTCATTGCGCTCACAAGTGTTCGACGATGCTTCCATCAAGGGTATTAATGTTACCATACCCTACAAAACAGAGGTAATTCCCCAACTCGATGAACTCAGAGGAGCCGCAGACGAAATTCAAGCAGTGAATACTATTGCCCGTGAGGGCGATCGTTTGATCGGCTACAATACGGATGTAATCGGCTTTAAAAACTCGTTGCTTCCCCACTTAAAAAGCCACCACAAACAAGCACTTATTCTCGGAACCGGTGGTGCGTCAAAAGCGGTAGCCTACGTATTAGCACAGTTAAACATCCACTATCAGTGGGTGTCTCGCACCCCAGATCAAGGACAAATTGCGTATCGAGATATCGATGAAAAGATCGCAGGGAGCCACCTGCTCGTGATACAATGCAGTCCTTTGGGTACCTACCCCAACATCGAGCAAAAACCTGAATTTCCCTACCGCTATCTAACCGAACGACATTTGTTGTTTGATTTGATCTACAATCCAGAAATTACTGCTTTTATGAAGGCTGGTATCTCAAAAGGCGCACAAGCAGTCAACGGGTATCAGATGTTGGTAGAACAAGCCGAAGAAGCTTGGCGTATTTGGTCAAAATAACGCCCTGAAAATAGACAAAGTAATTAGCCTTCAATTTTTTGGAATTTGTTGGGTAGTTAGTATCTTACTGACCGGTATTAACCATGAAACACCACTGATATGTCAGAAGAGAAAGCGCCAGAACAACAGAATACTCCTCAAGAAGTTACGAGTCCTGTTGATGCGCATTTGCACGAAATCGACCACTCCAATGCTGCAGATGCAGAGCTTGACAAGCATCAAGACAAGCACCAAATACCCTTTTTGGACTATTCCAATATGGCGCTGGAGAATTTAGTGGGAGAATTACAACGCTTGGTGAAAAATGAATCTGTCTCATTGATCAAAAGACACGTTGACGCTATAAAAAATTCATTTGACCAACAATTTCAAGCATTATTTGACTCAAAAAAAGAGGAGTATCTAGCGCAAGGCGGTGTTGAGATGGATTTTAAATTCAGCAGCGTAGATAAGCGTCAGTTTAATGAAGTATATAAAGAGTATCGCGAAAAGAGAGCTGACTACTATCAACGTCAAGAAATACAGCTGAAAAACAACTTAGCGCATCGTTGGGAGTTGATTGAGCGCCTCAAAGGATTAATCTCCATGGAGGAGGATATCAATACCACATACAACAATTTTAAAGTGATATTGGCGGAATGGAAAAATGCCGGTCCGATTCCACGGGATAAATACAACGATGTTTGGCGTACGTATCACCACCATATGGAGATCTTTTATGATTTCCTCAATTTGAATCGCGAGTTACGGGATCTTGATTTCAAACACAATCTAGAGGAAAAACTAAAACTGGTAGAACGCGCTGAAGAGTTGGCGGAACAAACCGATATTCATCAAGCTTTTCAAGAGTTACAGGTGCTTCACAAAATCTGGAAAGAGGATTTGGGCCCCGTAGACAAGGAACACAGAAATGAGATTTGGGATCGTTTCAGCAAAGCTACAAAAACAATTCACGACAAGAGACAAGCTTACTTTGCCTCTTTAGACAAAGACCTCGAAGTTAATCTTCACGCTAAAGAGGAGATTCTCGAAAAAATAAAACAGCTGACACTCCAGGCCCCAACTTCCCATAAGGAAATCCAAAACCAGATAAAATCTATGGAGTCATTACGCCAATCCTTTATGGAAATTGGCAAAGTGCCCAGCAAACAAAGCGATAAAATTTGGAGAAGTTTCAAAGAACTAAGCAGAACATTCAATAAGAATAAAAACAACTTCTTTAAAAACATCAAAAAAGATCAAAACGATCACCTAACGCAAAAAAGAGCTCTGTTAGAAATAGCCCAGGGGTTGGTTGAAGCTGAAATTAACGAGGCGAATACGGCAGAACTCAAACGCATTCAGGCAGCTTGGAAAGAGGTTGGGCATGTGCCGAGAAAATTCTCAGATGCGCTATGGAAAGACTTCAAATCCGCATGTAATGCATATTTCGAACGCCTTCAAGCGCATAAGAAAACACAACAGTCCCCATCAGCAGATAGACAAACACGAAGAGGGCATACGCCTTCTGCGCCAGCTCAACAATCAGAGCGCTCTATCATTCGGAAAAAAATGGAAGAGGAGCAGGACAAGATACGTCAGCTGGAAAATAACCTAGCATTTTTTAGTCATGTCCCCGAGGATAATCCTGTGGTTAAAGATGTTCAGAAAAAGATCGATCTACTACATAAACAGCTGGACGCGTTAAAAGAACAACTCAAACAAATCAATATTCAGGAGCATCAACAGAAAAAGGCAGCGCAAGAAGCTGAAGAATCTACCGAAGCTCAGGAAGAGTCCGCTGAATAAAAAAAAGCCTCCAGTTGGAGGCTTTTTTTATTCAATATACCAGAGGGCTACTTAGCCACGTTTACTGCTCGAGTTTCGCGGATTACGGTAACCTTTACCTGACCGGGATAAGTCATGTCTGTTTGGATTTTTTGAGAGATTTCAAAAGACATCTCCATCGCTTGCTCATCGCTTACCTTTTCGCTTTCAACGATTACCCGTAATTCTCTACCGGCTTGAATCGCATAAGCTTTTTGCACTCCCTTAAACCCAAACGCAATATCTTCAAGATCTTTAAGTCTTTGGATATATGAATCAAGAACTTGTCTTCGCGCTCCTGGACGGGCTCCACTAATAGCATCACAAACCTGAACAATGGGAGCGATCAGTGTTTTCATTTCAATCTCATCGTGGTGAGCACCAATGGCATTGCACACATCTGGCTTTTCGCCATATTTTTCAGCCCATTGCATACCCAGAATAGCGTGTGGCGTTTCTGCATCAGCCTCGCTATGCGGTACTTTTCCAATATCGTGTAAGAGACCAGCGCGTTTGGCCAGTTTGGCGTTTATACCCAATTCAGCAGCCATCACACCGCACAGCTTAGCTACTTCTCTTGAGTGTTGCAGTAAGTTTTGACCATAAGAAGATCGATACTTCATGCGGCCAACAGCCTTGATTAACTCTGGATGCAATCCGTGAATTCCCAAATCGATCACCGTTCGTTTTCCTACCTCAGCAATTTCTTCTTCGATCTGTTTTTCAGTCTTCTTAACCACCTCTTCAATACGGGCTGGGTGAATCCTTCCATCGGTAACTAATCGGTGAAGAGATAGACGAGCAATCTCTCGGCGCACTGAGTCAAAACAAGAAAGAATGATCGCATCAGGTGTATCATCTACAATAATTTCCACCCCAGTCGCTGCCTCAATAGCGCGAATATTTCTTCCTTCCCTGCCAATGATTCTACCTTTAACATCGTCAGATTCAAGATTGAACACCGAAACACAATTTTCGACAGCCTCTTCCGTACCGATGCGTTGGATGGTATTGATGACAATCTTTTTAGCCTCTTGTTGCGCAGTAAGCTTGGCCTCTTCCATCGCTGTTTGCATATAAGCCATAGCCCCTGTTTTGGCTTCTTCTTTTAAAGTAGTCATCAACTGCTCCTTGGCATCTTGGGCGGATAAGCCAGAAATCACTTCGAGTTGTTGTACTTGATTTTTGTGAAGACGGTCCACCTCAGCTTGCTTTTTATCTAGCAATTCCGATTTTTGGGCCACTTCTTGAAGCTGCCGCTCTAACTGATCAGAAAGCTTTTTATTTTGGGCGAGCTCGGCGCTAACCTGAGACTCCTTATCTCTGGTTCTCTTTTCCGCTTCAGCTATTTTCTTGTCTTTTTGAACTATGTGTTGCTCATGCTCTGCCTTGAGCTCTAGAAACTTTTCTTTTGCTTGAAAGATTTTGTCTTTCTTGATGTTTTCTGCTTCTACTTTAGCGTTTTTAATGATGTCCAAAGCCTCTTTTCTGGCACTGGCTATGGTTTTCGAAGCCTTGCCTTTTTCCATGATTTTAGCAGCGCCAAAACCAAGGACTGACATCAGTGCGCCGATGATCCACGGGGTTATTTCCATTGTTATGTGTATTTAAATTAAAATAAAAAACCCACACTGGTTGGGTTTGTACAAACTCCAAAAAACAGGTTTAAGGCTAACAGTATATTCGAGTTTCCTTGACGTGAAGGCATGCTCTAGGATACTGACTCACCCCCTCGAATTCATTCGTGTTGAGTTTGTCAAAAATTGACCAATGTGGGCAGAATCTTGATAAAGAACGTTTTAGCCGATAGCTTCAGCAATGAGGTCATCCAATCGTGTTAGTCGTTGCGCCAATTCATCTGATTCTGCAGAATCTTGAAGAACTTTTTGCTCAACTTTAGAAGCGAAATGCAAGGCACACATGGCCAATACATCTTGTTTATCTCGCACGGCGTAGTTCTGTTCAAAGCTTTTTGTCATGAGCTCTATTTGCTTGGCGGCTTTGCGCAAACCTTCTTCCTGTCTGGGATCGATGGTGAGCGGATAAACCCGATCAGCTATGGAGATTTTAATTTTTAGTTTCTCCGACATTACTACACAGAGAGCGCACCTATACAGCGGTCCAACTCTTTTATTAGGGTGTTCATTTTCTGTTTGGCATCGGTCGTGTTTTGATCACTGCCGAGCACGCTGTGGGCCATTTGAAGTGCTTGAACTTGATGTTCCAGCTGTGATTGTTGTCGTTGATACGCTTCAAGTGCTGCTTGAAGATTCGATCTTTGGGCATTCAAGCCAGCTACTGCTTCTGTCAATTGATGGTTTCTGTCCAACAATTGCTGTACTTTTTGCTCTAAACCTGCAACGATGGCAATCATTTCGCTCATTTCGCAAACAACATGCTTATTCACAAAATTAATCATTTAATGGCAAAAAAGTATCATTCTTCTTTTATAATTTTAGAGAATATGCGCTCACCTCTAAGTATACTGTGGCTAGGTATATGGCTCTTCGCAACAAACGCCCAAGCCACCCAGTCATCAAACGATTCAATCATCCCGCCCATGGATATTCCCTTGGTCTTAGCGGGTAATTTTGCCGAATTAAGAAACAACCACTTCCATGCAGGTTTGGACATCAAAACCCAACAACGAGAGGGTATCCCAGTTCGCGCTGTACAGGGAGGCTACGTATCTAGAATAAAGGTGAGTCCCTGGGGGTACGGAAAGGTTATTTACATCACCCATCCCAACCAAACGACTTCGGTGTACGCTCACTTACAAAAATTTGCTGGTCCCATTGAAAAATACGTTTACGAGCAACAATACACGGCTGAATCTTTTGAAATTGAACGCTTTCTCACTCCAGAACAGCTACCTGTAACGCAAGGGATGATCATCGGGCTCAGCGGGAATACAGGGAGCTCTGCAGCTCCCCACCTTCATTTTGAAATTCGAGATACCCCAAGTGCTGATCCGCTTAACCCAGCTGAGTTGGGAATTCGAGTCAATGATCACACACCTCCGATGATTCAACAGCTTTGGCTCTATGAACCATGGAATAACCTGGATAAAATCAAAAAAAGACAAATCCCGATGCAACTTCCCCAACAAGGCTCATGGACAACTTCGGAAGTACGCGTCAGCGGACCAGCTGCATTAGGCTTGGTTGGATTTGATCGACAAGAAGGCGCTGCCAACAGAAATGGAATTTATGGCTACCGAGTGAAACTAGGAAGCCGAGTGCTGTATGAAAAAACTCATCAAAGGTTCTCTTTTAGCGATGACGCTCAGTTCAATTACATGATCGACTACCCCCAATACCAAAAAACCAGATCCATGGTACGTTGGTTATTTGCCCCAAACGATCAGAAACAGGGTTGGTTTACCTTAGCGATCAACCAACGAGACACCATTCACCTCGAGGTTTGGGACCTAAACGGAAATATGACCCACGGTAAAATTCCGGTATTAGGTACTGTAGCAGAAAACGGCATCGCTCCTCCTTGGTCGGATGCCACCACTCAGCGGGGACACGAAATCATTCATCCAGATCGCCCCTGGCAGTATCAGTCAGGATCCTGGCAAATCACAATCCCTCAACAAGCACTTTTCGAGAAAGCAGAACTCAGTGTCGGTGAAAAAAAATCTGGCATTCAAGTAGGCAACCCTCATATACCCCTGGCAAAATCAATATCTATCTCCAAAAAAATGGACTCCATTCCCGAGGAAAAAAAGAGATTTGCCACACTCATACGCACCACGGATAAAGGGGGGCGTATTTTTGTTCCCACCACAAGAAAGGACAATGAACTTGTTACATGGACAAAAATATTGGGGACCTATCAGGTTGGGTTTGATTCCATCGCGCCCAGTGTTCAACCAAAAAATTTCGTGCGCCAACAAAAACTGCCCTATTTTAAGTTCCTGACATTTAAAATCAGTGACGTGGGAAGCGGTATTCAGTCTTATCGTGGCACCATCAACGGCCAATGGATGTTGTTGGAATACGAACCCAAGAAAGGACAACTAACATACACAGCAGATCATCTGGTTGATCAGGCAGGTACCTATGAAATTGCCGTTGAAGTCATGGATCAAGTAGGCAATAAAACAGTTTTTTCAACCCAGTTAACCAAAACAAAATAACTGAAACTCCTACTGTGCCATGAGGGCACACAGCTGATCCACTGCGTAATCAATCTCGTCTGTTTGATTGGTATGCGCTAGTGAAAAACGAATGGCGTTGGCGGCTCTTGAGCTATCTGACAACAATTCGGTGAGCACATGGGAGGCCTGAGAACTACCCGATTGACAAGCCGATCCTTTGGAGCAAGCTATTCCTTGCATATCCAACTGAAACAACAGCATCAAAGACTGTTCTTGAGTCAAAGGCAGACTGACATTTAAAAGTGTATAGGTGCTATTGTCCAGATCAGCACAAGCACCATTAAATTGAATACCTGGAATACGACTGATCAACTGATCGATAAAGTATTTTTTTAGGCCCAGCACATAGCGCTGCTCTTGTTCTAGGTGTTCGTAGGAAAGCACAAACGCTTTTTCCATACCCAATATGTTATGAACAGACTCTGTACCTGCGCGAAAACCTCGTTCTTGAGCACCACCCGCTATAAGCGGCTTAATCGGATGTTTTTTTCGGATAAAGGCAAATCCTATTCCTTTAGGTCCGTGGAATTTGTGGGCTGCCGCGGTTAAAAAATCAATCGGAACCTCTTGGAGATTCCACGCAAAATGACCGATAGACTGAACAGTATCCGAATGAAATAACGCTTGGTGGTCTTGACAAATTTTGGCTACTCTAGCTACATCGAGCAAATTACCGATCTCATTGTTTACATGCATCAAACTCACCAAGGTTTTGGTAGAACCTTTGCTTAAAAGTTCATTGAGTTTGTCCAAATCTGGATGGCCTTGCTCGTCGATCGATAAAAATATAAGCTCGATACGTCCTTGATCTCTTAAATCTTCCAAAGGATGAAGCACGGCATGGTGTTCAATAGCTGTAGTGATGACCCTTTTCACACCTAAATCTCGAACAGCCCCATAGATAATCATGTTATCCGCTTCTGTCCCCCCTGAGGTAAATATAATTTCTGACGGGTGAGCACCGAGCTGGGCAGCAATTGTTTTTCTGGCTTGTTCCACACCTGATTTTGCTTGACGACCAAATTGATGGGTCGAAGACGGATTGCCAAAATGTTGGCTCATGGCTTGATGCATGACCTCAATCACCTCACGTCGCAATGGGGTGGTGGCTGCGTGGTCAAAATAAATTTGTTTCATGGCTTGGGTTCAAAAGCGCTTAATGTTCGGGTAATGATATCGACACATTCATCTAGTTGCTCCTCGGTAATCACCAAAGGCGGGGCAAATCTAATGATATTTCCATGGGTGGGTTTGGCCAATAGTCCAGCCTTACTTAGGGCTACACATATGTTCCATGCCGTATCTCCTTCAGGATGGTCGTTGATGACAATGGCATTAAGCAAACCACGTCCGCGGACTAAACGGACAATGTTGGATCCATCTATATATCGCTGTAACGAAGACCTAAAACGCTCGCCCAACGCTCTTGCTTTTAGGGCAAGTTGCTCTTGCTCAACCACTTCTAATGCAGCTATAGCCACGGCTGCGGCTATAGGATTACCCCCAAAAGTACTGCCGTGACTACCTGGCTCAATAACATCCATCACTTCATTCTGGGCCAATACCGCAGAAACAGGATACATGCCACCAGATAATGCCTTGCCCAACACCAATAAATCTGGCTTGACTTCAGGGGTGCCGCTGCAATGAGCCTCAACACACGTACAGCGACCACATGTAGCTAAAAGATTTCCTGTTCGCGCAATACCCGTTTGTACCTCATCGGCGATCATCAATACGCGGTGCTTGGTGCACAGCGCTCTCGCTTCAGCTAGGTATGAAGGATCCGGCACAAATACACCCGCCTCCCCTTGTATGGGCTCTACTAAAAATGCAGCGATATGTGGGTCCGACTCCAGCACTTGAGCCAGTGCAGGGATATCGTTATACGGTATTTGGATAAACCCCTCCGTGTAGGGGCCAAAATCTTTTTGGGCTGTTGAATCGGAAGAAAAAGAGATGATGGTGGTGGTTCGACCGTGAAAATTATGGGCACAGACGATAACTTTTGCTTGATTAGCCGGAATCATTTTTACTCTATAGCCCCATCTTCTGGCTATTTTAAGGGCTGTTTCTACTGCTTCAGCACCGGTATTCATCGGCAACACCTTATCAAAACCAAATGTTTGCGTGATTTTTTGCTCGTAGACACCCAGCTGATCATTGTAGAATGCGCGAGAGGTCAAAGCGAGTTTTTGCGCTTGATCAATCAGTGCTTGAGTGATTTTAGGATGACTATGACCTTGATTTACTGCGGAGTACGCTGACAAAAAATCATAGTATTTTTTGCCTTCAACATCCCAAACGTAAACACCAGATCCTTCCTTAAGTACCACAGGTAGTGGGTGATAATTATGTGCACCATAGGTTGATTCGAGCGCTATAGCTTCTTGTGAACTATTGATGGTAGTACGTGTCATTTCTTGTGATTGGATCCAACTTGAGACATTCCTACTTCTGTGGTGGAGAGAAATCATCCAGGGTAAATCTACAAATATTGAACATGAATTAAAACCCTTAACACAGCGCACGCGAAAAAAGATATTATTTTTGGGGCATGCGAAAAGTAAAAACCCCGCAGACCTTCAACGAACTTCTCGTGGTGGACACTGCAGATAAAGGCCGAAGTGTGGCCAAAACCCCAGACGGCCAAGTTGTTTTCTTAGATGGCGCTGTGCCAGGAGACATAGTCCATGTGCGTACCACCAGGAAGAAAAAAAACTTTTTCGAAGGAATTGTCACAGAAATCAAAGAGCCTTCACCCTACCGAACTGAACCAAAATGCGTGCACTTTGGCGTCTGTGGGGGATGCAAATGGCAAAACATGTCATACGAAAGACAGCTCTATTTCAAAGAAAAAGAAGTAGCTCAAAACATAGAACGCATCGGGCATACACAAGCCTTGACTACGGAGCCCATTGCAGGATGTCCCACACCCTATGGGTATAGAAATAAAATGGAGTTCTCTTTTTCCGCCCAAAGATGGCTTACTGATGCTGAAATCAAACAATCTGAAGAAATCACAGATCGCGAAGCCTTGGGATTTCATATTCCTGGGATGTGGGATAAAATACTCGACCTAAAAGAGTGTCACCTTCAACCAGAACCCTCTAACAGTATTCGACTAGCGGTTAAAGCTTATGCACTAAACAACGGGTTGTCCTTTTACCATGTCCGTCAGCAAACTGGATTGTTGCGCAGCTTAATGATCCGCAACAACCAAGCTGGTGCCGTGATGGTGCTCTTTCAATTTTTTGAAGATAATCAAGAACAAATCAAAGGACTGCTTGATTATTTACTCGGTGCATTTCCGCAAATCGAATCCATGATGTATACCATCAACCAAAAAGCCAATGACAGTTTATACGATTGTGACTTGGTGTGCTATAACGGTCAAGACTACATTATGGAAACCATGGAAGGATTAAGCTTTAAAATTCAAGCAAAATCCTTTTATCAAACCAATCCAACTCAGGCCTATACCTTATATCAAATCGCCCGAACGATGGCTGGACTCACCGGCACGGAAGTAGTTTATGACTTGTATACAGGTACGGGTACCATAGCCCAATTTGTGGCAAAATCTGCGAAAAAAGTAATTGGCATAGAGTCGGTAGCAGATGCTGTAGCAGACGCTAGGGCCAATGCATTGCACAACCAAATAAACAATGTTCATTTTTTTGTGGGTGACATGAAGTCGTTACTTACCGAAGAGTTTGTTCGGGAACACGGAGCTTGTGATGTGCTGATTACCGATCCGCCAAGAGCTGGAATGCATCCCGATGTGGTGGAACAAATTCTGTTGATGGCCCCTGAGAAAATTGTTTACGTCAGCTGTAATAGCGCCACCCAAGCTAGGGACATTGCTCTGCTCACTAAAAAATATCGACTTATCTCCAGTCAAGCCGTGGATATGTTTCCTCAAACACACCACGTAGAAAATGTTGTACTTTTAACCAAAATAGCGTGATGCGCCGTATAGGTTATTGGCTTTTACTGACCGTTTTTTTCATTCAAGCTGGCTGTGAAAAGGATGACATCTGCATCGCAGGTGACGCCCCGCGTTGGCACATTTCATTCAGAGACGCTACACAACCCGATCTCCCTAAGGCCCCTGAATCACTATGGATTGTCGGTGCTGACGCAACGAAACCATTGACCGATCCTGTTCCTGGAAGTAGTGAGTCTTCTGAAATTTGGTTGCCCATCGACCCAACAAGCTCGACAACCACTTTTAACTTAATCGCCTTTGGTACTCTTGAAAATGACCAATTAACTGGATCTGTAGAACAAATCGCTATATCCTACACCACCGAACCAAAATTTTTATCCAAAGCCTGTGGGTTTACACCACAATACTTCCAGGTTCAAGGAACATGGATGGAGCAAAGCAAATCATGGATAAAATCCGTCACCTGGACCACCACACAAATTACAGAAGATGAAAGCATACATACGATCATCTATCACTAAGTGGGTCGCTTTAATTTGGCTATCCGGCCTGTGGGCCCAGAATGCATCTGTCCAAGATTCTGTTGTGCCTAGGGAACCCTATGGATTAAGAATCGGATATGACCTGGCTAAAACATGGAGGTCGCAAACCAAAGAAGGGTATACGGGAAATGAATTCAGTGCAGATCTTCGCATTGGAGGATTCCGATACCTAGCGGTTGAGGTCGGAAGAGAAAAAATCACCTTGATGGAGGACAGCTATGTTTGGACACCCAGTGGCTCCTACCTAAAAGCAGGGCTAGATGTCAATTTTTACGACAACTGGTTCGGAATGAACAACATGATTTTTGGCGGATTTAGACTAGCACGCGCCCACTATGAAGTCAAAACAGAATCGATGATGTGGTATGACTCAAATCGATATTGGCACCCAGATCAATATGCTGTTGCGACAGAAATACCAGACCCGGTGAGGGGGTTAAAATCACATTGGGTAGAAGCGGTTGTTGGTATAAAGGCAGAGTTGTTTAAAAACGTGTATTTGGGTGGAAGCCTTCGACTGGGCTACTTGGTATCCGCTCCAAAATCAATCAACGCGCCCAACCATTGGATTCCTGGCTTCAACACGGTAACCGATGAAGCTAGATTTGGCAGTAGTTATCAATATCAACTGAGCTATTTAGTCCCTCTCTTTGAACGTCCAAAGGTGTACCGCAAGAAAAAACCGCAATTGGAATCAGGAGGTGAAGACCCCTTTTCTGGATCCAGAAACAGGGGACAATCAGGTTTTAGAGACGGTGGGTTTTGATCATTTTATTTGGCGCACACCCTTGATCAACAACCACTTCATCATCAGTTTTTTTCCTTCTTTATCGACTACAACCCCGAATTTTGGCGCCAAAATATTGGCCAAAATAGCCGCAAAAACTACGGGAAAAAGATTCTCCACCGGATACAGCCACAGCATCAAATAGCGAAATGCGAGAAATAAAAAAGTAAATCCTACAAAATTAAAGATCAGTGCTTTGGCCTTCATGGATTTGAAATTTAGTTCGTTTACTTCCTGAATACATCGGGTAATGGACTAATCTGGACTCTAAATGACTGTTAAACAATTTAATTTTAGCCGTGGGGCGAAGACCCACGTGTTTTAACGCCTCTAAATTGGAGGTAATCATCCAAGCATCTGTTTGTGGATATCCTTTTTTCAACGTATCGCCAATACTCTTGTAAAATGACTCCATTTCAATGTCCAAACGTTCTCCATAAGGTGGATTAAACACCAAATGTAGCGGACCCGACACCTCTTTTTCCGAGGTAAAAAAATTGGCTTGACGCACTTCAATAAACTCAGACAAATGGGCATTGGCCACATTGTCGATAGCTTTGTGCACCGCGGAGGGCGCTTTATCGTACCCTACCAGTTTAAACGGGTATTCTCGGGTTCTCTTTAAACTGACCTCAATAATTTTCTCCCAAAGCACTTCGTCAAAATCTGCCCATTTTTCAAAGGCAAATTCCTTGCGGTTGATGTTGGCCGGGATATTGCACGCAATCATGGCAGCCTCGACCAAAAAGGTACCTGATCCACACATAGGATCTAAAAAAGGAGTCTGGCCTTTCCAGCCGCTGAGCAATAAAATGCCAGCTGCCAAAACCTCATTGATCGGTGCTATATTGGTTGCTGTACGGTATCCCCTTTGGTGCAATGACTTTCCAGAACTATCGAGGGAAACCGTGCACTGATTTTGTTGTATGTGTATGTTTAACCTCAAATCAGGGAATTGGAGATCTACATCTGGACGTCTCCCTGTTTTTTTTCTAAACTGATCGACAATCGCATCTTTGGCCTTTTGAGAAACAAAGAGCGAGTGGGTAAATATTTCTGAATTTAACGTTGTGTCAATGGCAAAACTCTGGTCTACATCAATGTACTGACTCCAATCAATTTCATCCATTTTACGGCTGAGGTCATCTTGGTTTTTGAGCGTAAATTGAGCGATTGGTTTCACAATCTTAATGGCAGTCCTCAGATTGAGGTTGGCTTTGTACATAAAACCTAAATCCCCCTCAAAACGCACACTGCGAATCCCTAGTTCTACTTTTGATGCGCCGAGTTGGCGTAGTTCTTGAGCGCATATTTCTTCAAACCCGTGCAGGGTTTTCGCTACCATGGGGTAATTTTCTTGCTTCATCTGCTGATTATACTCCCGCAAAAATACATTAATTTTACCCGGCACACCAAGAAGCGAAGTACTGCTTGGTGTCGTCAGTAGCCTTATGTTGATTATTTCCCCCATCATAGTGGTTTGGCTAGGTTATCTAGCGGTGCAAACCCGAACGACTAAATCAGGCCCCTTTATGTCATTGGGGCTTTCCTTCAGCGGGGCATTTTTGCTCTCTACACTCATTTTTGAGATGTTACCGGAGCTATTCCAGAATGAGACCCCCAAAACCGTAGGTCTTTTTTTATCCCTGGGAATCCTACTACAGCTTTCTCTGGAATATCTGTCTCAAGGGGCAGAACACGGACACACACACCACCACGGACACTCGGGAAGAGTCCCTTGGTTAGTGATCGGTAGCCTCTGTGTTCACGCACTGTTAGAAGGCATTCCACTGGGCAGTGTAAGCGGACTTTTTTGGGGAATCTTGGTACATAAATTCACCATTGCGCTGGCGCTTTCACTCTTGCTTTTGGAGTCCAAAGTCCCCAAGTATTTGTCCTTATTGGCCATAGGACTTTTCTCCTTAATGACCCCTTTAGGCAGCTTTCTCTCCGGCCAATCCCTATGGCCTGAACACTGGAACAACTACCTAAACGCCCTGGCTGTTGGTATCTTATTGCACATAGCCACGGTGATACTTTTTGAAAGTTCTGACGGCCATCGTTTTAATTGGAGAAAATTTGCCATCATCCTAGGGGGATTTGCGCTTGGCTACTTGGTGGGATAAGGACAAGGTGGTATATTTGTCGCCCAATCCCATCATTCATGATTGAAATTACTCTTCCCGATTCTAGTGTTCGTGCGTACGCACCAGGTGTAACACCTATGGATGTTGCTGCGAGCATCAGTGAAGGACTAGCGCGCAACGTGCTCTCCGCATCGTTTAACGGTCAAATTATTGAAAGCAGCACACCGCTTACGGCGTCTGGATCATTGGTGCTGTTTACCTGGAACGATAAAGAGGGGAAAAAAGCATTCTGGCACTCATCCGCACACATTTTAGCACAAGCGCTAGAGGCTTTGTACCCCGGCGTCAAATTGACTATTGGACCCGCTATTGACCAAGGTTTTTATTACGATGTAGACCTTCCACCAGGACAAGTGATTTCCGATAAAGATTTTGAAACCATTGAGCAAAAAGCACTCGAAATAGCCAAAGGAAAACATCCGTTCTCCATGCGCGCTGTTTCCAAGGCAGATGCATTAAAAAAATACACCGCAGAAGGCAACGAGTTTAAAGTAGAGCTGATCGAGAATTTAGCGGATGGCACCATTACCTTTTGTGACCACGATGTGTTTACCGATTTGTGTCGCGGAGGACATTTGCCGCATACTGGGTGGGTAAAAGCATTTAAAATACTCAGTGTAGCCGGTGCGTACTGGCGTGGTGATGAACAGAAAAAACAACTCACCCGTATCTATGGAATTTCATTTCCCAAGCAGAAAGACCTGACCGATTACCTAGCTCTTTTAGAGGAAGCAAAAAAAAGAGACCATAGAAAACTGGGAAAAGAACTGGAACTATTTACGTTTTCACAAAAAGTAGGACCAGGTCTTCCGCTGTGGCTGCCCAAAGGAGCTGCACTGCGCGCTCGGTTGGAAGATTTCTTAAAGCAAGCCCAGAAAAAAGCGGGTTATGAGATGGTGGTTACTCCACACATCGGTCAAAAAGAACTCTACGTCACTTCTGGTCACTATGCCAAATACGGAGCGGATAGTTTTCAACCGATTAAAACACCTAAGTTGGATGAGGAGTTTTTGTTAAAACCGATGAACTGTCCACACCACTGTGAAATCTACAACACCAAGCCATTTAGCTACAAAGAGCTGCCCAAAAGGTATGCTGAGTTTGGGACTGTTTACCGGTACGAACAAAGTGGAGAGTTGCACGGACTCACCAGGGTACGGGGCTTTACTCAGGATGACGCCCACATATTTTGCACCCCTGAACAGTTGGATCAAGAATTTAAAAATGTGATTGATCTGTCGCTCTACGTGTTAAATTCACTAGGATTTGACAACTTTAGGGCCCAAGTTTCAGTCAGAGACCTCAGTCAACCTGAAAAATATATCGGAAGCCCTGAAAACTGGGAAAAAGCAGAGCAGTCCATCATCAACGCCGCTCAAGAAAAAGGGCTGGACTATATTATAGAACCTGGTGAAGCGGCATTTTATGGACCAAAACTTGACTTTATGGTCAGCGATGCCTTAGGTAGACAATGGCAGTTGGGTACTATTCAAGTAGATTATAACTTACCAGAACGTTTTGATTTAACGTATAAGGGCAGTGACAATGAGCTACATAGACCCGTGATGATTCACCGAGCGCCATTTGGTTCTATGGAGCGATTTATCGCGCTTTTATTGGAGCATACTGGAGGTAATTTCCCCTTGTGGCTCACACCAAATCAGGTCATGGTCTTGCCTGTGAGCGAGAAACACGAAAAATATGCGGAAAAAGTTTTAAATTCCCTAGAAAATCACGAAATTCGCGGCCTCATTGACGCTAGAAACGAGACAATTGGCAAGAAAATCCGAGAAGCGGAGATGAGCAAGGTTCCTTTCATGATTATTGTAGGTGACCAAGAAACACAAGACCAAACCATCTCCGTGCGCAAACACGGTGGTGAATCTTTGGGAAGCATCACCCTCGAGGCTTTTGTCTCGACTATTGACCAAGAGATAAAATCGACCTTGAAGTCGTTTAAATAGAAGTTGAACTAAATTTATTGAGCCATAGCCATACGTAAACGCTTTACGCCCCAGCCCAGGAAGGAAAACAAAGACCTTCACAACATCAACCAACGCATCACCGCACCAAACGTGCGACTTGTGGGGGATAACATTGAAGTGGGCATATACACATTGAGAGACGCCCTCCAAAAAGCAGAGGAACTCGAGCTGGATTTGGTGGAAATTTCCCCCAATGCAGCACCTCCAGTGTGCAAGATCCTAGACTACAAGAAATTCTTGTACGAGCAGAAAAAGCGGGACAAAGCCCTAAAAGCTAAGGCCACCAAAGTTGTCATCAAAGAAATCAGATTTGGTCCACAAACCGATGACCACGATTACAACTTTAAAAAGAAACACGCAGAAAGCTTTCTAAAAGAAGGCGCCAAATTAAAGGCTTATGTGTTTTTTAAAGGACGTTCGATTATCTACAAAGACCAAGGAGAGATCTTATTGCTCAAGCTGGCTTCTGAATTGGAAGAACTTGGAAAAGTAGAACAGATGCCCAAATTAGAAGGGAAGAGAATGACCATGTTCCTCGCCCCAAAAGTAAAAAAGTAAGTGAGTTTAACCCTAAATAAAAAAGATGCCAAAAATCAAAACTAAGTCCAGCGCCAAGAAACGTTTCGTGGTGACCGGATCTGGAAAGATCAAGAGAAAGCACGCTTTTAAGAGCCACATCTTGACCAAAAAATCAAAAAAACGCAAATTGGCGTTGACACACTCAGGCTTGGTACACGAGTCTGATGTGAACAGCATCAAAGAGCAACTAGGATTAAAATAATCCAAATCGGTAATGTCTAACCCTGGAGTCAGGCCCTAACAAGAGCAAAAGCCGCCTGCTACAAAAAAACAAACAACTATGCCAAGATCAGTAAACGCCGTTGCCTCAAGAGCACGCAGAAAAAATTTCATGAAACAAGCCAAAGGTTTCTTCGGAAGAAGAAAGAACGTTTGGACTGTTGCTAAAAACGCGGTTGAAAAAGCGATGCTATACGCATACAGAGACCGCAGAAACAAGAAAAGATCATTTAGGGGGCTTTGGATCACCCGTATTAACGCTGGAGCTCGTTTGCACGGCATGTCTTACTCAGTTTTTATGGGTAAAGCTAAAGCGCACAACATCGAGTTAAACAGAAAAGTACTAGCTGATTTAGCGATGAATCACCCAGAAGCTTTTAAAGCGGTGGTGGATCAGATCAACAAATAAAAGTCAACCTATACTCACTTTGAAAAAACCTGCGCCATGCGCGGGTTTTTTTTATATCCTTGCCTCATGAATTTTCCAAACTTATCCAACATAAAGCTAGTGGTCACCGATATGGATGGCACTTTATTAAACAGTCATCATCTAGTCAGCGAGCGATTTTATACTGCCTTTGAAGAACTGAAGTCTCTGGGGGTAGCCTTTGTAGCCGCGTCTGGTAGACAATACCACAGCATTTACCACAAATTGTATCGCATAGCTGACCAAATTTATATCGCTGCTGAAAACGGAGGGTATACGCTGTACCAGGATCGAGAAATTCACCAGGCCGACTTTCCGAGCCATTTGCTAGAACGGCCACTAAGCCTGTTGGAAAAAAGGCCAGAAATTCATGCGGTGCTTTGCACTAAAGAGAAAGCATTTATTAAACACGGGCATCCTGAATTCGAGTCATTTGTAATTCAATACTACAGTGCCTACGAAACCATAGCGCATTTGAGCGACTGTACCGAACCAGTGCTTAAAATCGCACTGTACCATCCTGAGGGTTCAGAAAAACATATCTATCCCCACGTAGTAGAATTAAGCGATGAATTAAAGGTGAAAATATCCGGACCTAATTGGGTTGACTTGTCACATAAAGATGCGCACAAAGGAACTGCCGTGGCCAAAATTCAATCGTTATTAAACATAAGTCCCGCGGAAACTTTATGCCTAGGAGACTATTTAAACGATTTAGAAATGTTGGGTCAGAGTCATTATTCTTTCGCTATGGGCAATGCACACCCTGACGTGGTAAGCGCCGCCAAATATCAAACGGCCAGTAACGACCAATTTGGTGTAGAAATGGTGCTTGAGAAAATCATCCAGGATATAACACGCAGTCTTTAAAATGGCATATCGTCCTCAACACCGTCAAACGCCTCATTAGGATGAGGTAGTTTACGGGTTACAAAGGGGTTTTCTGCCCCTTGATTCATTTTGGACTGAAACTCAAAAGGTGTGTCAAATGAGTCTAAGTTGTCAAACTTACCTAGGTTACCAATAAACTTAAGTCGAATATTGCCTAAGCCACCATTTCTGTGTTTGGCGACAATAAACTCCGCTTGACCAGTTGTTGAACTGCGCTCCTCATCATCCCACTCGGTGATCTGATAGTACTCAGGCCTGTAAATAAACGATACGATGTCTGCGTCTTGCTCGATAGCACCCGATTCCCTAAGATCCGAAAGAATTGGTCGCTTTGTACCTCCACGAGTCTCCACGGCTCGAGACAACTGAGAGAGGGCAATTACGGGAATATTGAGTTCCTTGGCCAATGCTTTCAAGTTTCTAGAAATAGTTGAAATCTCTTGTTCCCGGTTCCCGCCTTTTTGGTTAGAACCCGCAGTCATCAACTGAAGATAATCGATGATAATTAACTTAATTTGGTGTTGTGACGCCAGTCGTCTCGCTTTGGCCCGGAGGTCAAATATGGAAAGTGAAGGCGTATCATCAATGTACAAAGGAGCAGATTCCAGCGCTTTAACTTTAACGTTGAGTTGCTCCCACTCGTGTTTTTCAAGTTTTCCTGTTCTTAGTTTTTCTGAAGACAACCCAGTTTCAGCAGAGATTAAACGTGTAATCAATTGAACTGAGGACATCTCTAAGGAGAAAAAAGCTACGCCTATTTGCCCATTCACCGCAATATTTCGCGCCATGGACAGGGTTAACGCTGTTTTACCCATACCTGGTCGTGCCGCAACAATAACCAAATCACTGGGCTGCCATCCTGAGGTTAACTTGTCCAATTGATCAAACCCAGAAGGCACACCGCTCAAACCTTCCTTGTTGGCAATTTCTTCGATCTTTTTCTTGGCTTGTATCACCAGATTTTGGGCGGTTTCTGCAGACCTTTTGATATTGCCTTGAGTTACATCGTATAACTTAGACTCTGCAGCGTCCAATAAATCAAATACATCGGTAGACTCGTCATAAGCCTCTTGAATGATTTCATTGGAGATCTTAATCAAACTTCTTTGGATATATTTCTGAAGGATGATGCGGGCATGAAATTCAATGTGAGCTGAAGAAGCAACCTTTTGGGTCAATCCGATTAGGTAATGATTCCCTCCTACTGCATCAAGCTTACCTGATTTTTTTAATTCTGCGGAAACCGTTAATAAATCAATCGGCTCTGAGGATTCAAAAAGCGTGAAAATCGCCTGATAGATATGTTGATGTGCTTCTCTGTAAAAAACCTCAGGATGCAAAATATCGATGATTTCATCTACACCCTTTTTATCGATCAGCATGGCACCCAATACAACCTCCTCTAAATCAAGTGCTTGTGGCGGAATTTTGCCTCTTTCGAGTTGAATTAATGAAGCAGCGCTTGAACGAGCAGTATCTAAATGGGTCATCGGTCTTTCCATAAGGCTAAAGTAAATATTTACACACAGCTAGGTGGGGTAATCAGACACCTAAATATCTACACCCCATCAACATTAAGCCTGTTGATAACCTAAATAAATTGTGTATAACGCAAAAAAAACACTGCGCAGCACGAGTGATTATGCTGTAGGCTCTGAGTATTGGCCCATGGCTAAATACTTATCCATACGCTGGTTGACCAATTCATCTTTCGGCAAATCCTTTAACGATTCGTAATACTTGAGTATTTTGGATTTTACGGTCTGGAAGGTCTTTTCTCTGTTGGTATGAGCGCCACCTTCTGGTTCCTTGATGATTTCGTCGATCAAGTTTAATTTTTTCATGTCAGGAGCCGTTAGTTTAAGGGCTTCTGCCGCTTTTTCTTTAAACTCCCAACTTCTCCAAAGGATGGAAGAACAAGACTCTGGAGAGATTACAGAATACCAGGTATTTTCAAGCATCAACACCTTATCTCCTACACCGATACCCAAAGCACCACCGGAAGCTCCTTCCCCGATAATCACCACAATAATCGGCACTTCTAATCGAGTCATTTCTAAAATATTTCTAGCGATAGCCTCACCTTGACCACGCTCCTCTGCTTCCACACCAGGATATGCCCCCGGGGTGTCAATAATGCACAAAACAGGCAGGTTAAACTTCTCGGCAGATTTCATCAATCTAAGTGCTTTGCGGTAGCCCTCTGGATTGGCCATACCAAAGTTTCTGTACTGACGCATTTTGGTGTTCACCCCTTTTTGCTGTCCGACAATCATAAAACTCTGATCGCCAATTTTACCTAAACCACCGATCATCGCTTTGTCATCTTTGACATTGCGATCGCCGTGAAGTTCCAGCCAAGAATCACCACAAAGCGCTTGAATGTAATCCAAGGTATAGGGGCGATTAGGGTGCCTAGAGAGTTGTACCCGCTGCCATGGGGTCAAATTCTTGTAAATCTCTTTTCTGGTTTCTTTGAGCTTCTGCTCGATTTGTTGACAAGTTTCTGTGACGTCAACATCGCTTTCTTGCCCGATCAAACGGCATTTGCCTAACTGCTCTTCCAGTTCTTTAATCGGAAGTTCAAAATCCAAATATTCCATCTTTGACACTTAAATATAGCCCACAAATATAAACATATGATGTTCTCTATGCGGCAGATTGCTATTTTAATTTGGATTTCACACGATACTTAATGGCCGAGTCAGCCACAACAGCTAGCAAAATTAAAAGGGCCCCCACATAAAACGAAGCGTGCATTTGTTCTTGATCTCCCAGGATAAAAAAAGCGAGTAATATTCCGTAGATCGGCTCCATATTAGTGGTGAGCATCACTGTATAAGGCGTCAAGAACTTCATCAAACGAATGGATTCTATAAAAGCATAAGCCGTGCAGGCTGTTCCCAGAATAACCAAATAAGGAAGGTCCCAACCACTAAGCGTCAATACCTCCGGTGTCATCATACCCGTAAAGAGCAAAACCGCACCTAAAAAAAGCCAGCCGGTACCTAATTCATAAAAGCAAATGACAGAAGCCTCGGTTTTTTGAATTAATCGTCCGTTGTTTAGCGAAAAAATAGCGGCCAATAACGCGGAGCCCAGACCCGCTAACATACCTTCTGCATAGGTCATGTCCATGCCAAAAATCAGCAGTAATCCCAAAATGACCAGCACCCCCAGCCCTACCTCATACCAAAGCAATTTTCTTCGGTAAATCAAAGGCTCTAACAAGGCCGTAAAAAAAGCACCTGTAGATAAACACGCTAAGGTGATGGAAACATTAGACACTTTGATGGCATAAAAAAACAGCAACCAATGCAGGGAGATCACCACTCCAGTAGCCATCATGTGACGTATCACTGGCCAGGGCTGTAAAAAAGATTTCTTTTTGAAAGCCATAAATAAGGCGACGGAACAAACCGCTATACCCATTCGATACCAAACCAAAGGAAGAGCTCCCAATGAAATTAGGGCACCTAAAACTGCGGTGAAACCCCAGATAAACACAATTCCGTGTAACTGAAGTATGTGACTAGTGTTGTTTTTTGGCATCGTGAAGAAGATAAATGGCCAATGCGCCAAAAATAGCGTTGGGGATCAAAACAGCCCAAAGAGGTGGAAGGCCTGACTGCTGGGCCATCGTCGAGAATACTCGGTCAAAAAATATATAGAGAAAAGCGATCAGTACCCCCAGGGCCAAGTTAATTCCCATACCACCCCGGCGCTTATTGGCAGAGACAGATACGCCGATGATGGTCAGTACGAAAATAGAAAAAGGCAGCGCCCATCGTTTGTATTTTACCAATACATAAGCGTTGATATTGGAAGCCCCTTTTTTCTTCATATCCTCGATAAAACTGTTCAACTCAAACAAATTCTTCGTTTCTGCCACGTAAGACACTGGGGTCATATCGGAAAGTGCAAAAGGGAAAATAGTGTCAAAACTCGTTTGGTGTTCTACACGTAGTACCTCATCGTTTTTGATGATCCGCTTGGTGTATGGAATCATTTGATATACGCTGTCCTGTTCTTTCCAACGAATGGAGGATGCATTAATTTTAAACGACAAGGTACCTGTCGAGTCAAAATGCTCCAACGTAAATTGATACCCCCTTTGACGGTTATGGTCGTAATTACTCACGTAGATTACCTCTTGTTCGTTGATTTGAGTGAAAATATTTTCTGTCTGTCGATCCTGTTTACCTGCTTTTAAATACTTAAAAACAAACTCATTATATCCCAAACTGGCCCTAGGGACCAAAAACATAGAAAGTAAGAAAATGGCGCTGGCTAATATCCCTGCTCCAATCAAATAGGGACGCAGAAATCGCTCATAGGAAATCCCGGAGCCTAAAATGGCTATGATTTCTGTGTTGTTGGCGAGTTTTGAGGTGAAAAAAATAACGGAGAGAAATAAAAATATGGGGAACAAGAGTGTCCCAATATACAGCGTGAAATTGATGTAGTATTGAATAATCTCCGCTGTTGGCGCTTGATTATCGATCATTTTACCGATTTGCTCGGCAATATTGGCCATGATTCCAATGGGGATAAACAGAAAAAGCATCACCGTAAATGTGATGAGGTAACGACGCAATATGTAGCGGTCGATTTTTTTCATCACAAGCGTTTATCCATTTGTTTCACCATTTGGTTTTTCCACGTTCTAAAGTCACCTGCGAGAATATGCTTTCTCGCTTCGCGCACTAACCAAAGGTAAAATCCAAGATTGTGGATGGTGGCGATTTGCTTGCCTAAATATTCATTACAGACAAACAAATGACGCAGATAGGCTTTGGAATACTCCGTATCCACAAAGGTTAGGGCCATAGGATCTATGGGAGAAAAATCATCCTCCCACTTTTTGTTTTTGATATTGATGGTGCCATGGGCTGTAAATAACATACCATTTCGGGCGTTTCGCGTAGGCATCACGCAATCAAACATGTCGATACCTAAGGCTATATTTTCCAATATATTAATAGGGGTTCCCACACCCATTAAATATCTCGGTTTGTCCTCGGGAAGCACACTGCACACCACTTCAGTCATGGCATACATCTCTTCAGCGGGCTCTCCCACGGAGAGTCCGCCTATGGCGTTACCCACGGCTCCACTGTTGGCGATGTATTCCGCAGATTGGAGTCTGAGGTCTTTGTAGGTAGATCCTTGTACGATAGGGAAAAATGCTTGGGAATATCCGTATAAATCTGGGCACTTTTCCAAGTGATTGATGCATCGATCGAGCCATCGATGGGTCATATGCATCGATCGCTTGGCATAGTGATAGTCACACGGATATGGGGTGCACTCATCAAAAGCCATGATGATGTCAGCCCCAATGGCCTTTTGAATTTCCATCACATTTTCAGGGGTGAATACATGGTAGGATCCGTCAATGTGAGATTTAAATTTAACCCCCTCCTCTTTGATTTTTCTATTGGCAGATAAAGAATAAACTTGATAACCGCCACTATCTGTCAATATGGGTCGATCCCAATTCATGAACTGGTGCAACCCACCCGCTTTGCGGATGATTTCGGTTCCAGGTCTCAGGTATAGGTGGTAGGTGTTTCCTAAAATGATGTCTGGATTGATTTCTTCTTTTAGTTCGCGTTGGTGTACTCCCTTGACGGTAGCGGCTGTACCAACAGGCATAAATATAGGTGTCTCGATCGATCCGTGATCTGTTTGAATCACCCCCGCCCTTGCTTTGGTTTCTGGATCTTTATGGTCTAAGGTAAACTGCACTTGGCTCAATTATGGGCACAAATATAGGGAAGATTCAGCCGCTGGTCTTCACCCTGAATCAAATTCCCTCTGTGGTGATAAGATGTTGACATTTACAGGATAAAAACACCCCTGCTGTCTTGGTCAACTTAATGAGAGCCGTTACATTTGCCCCGGAAACTAATCCCGAGATCAATGAATCAACAACCAACACTAAACGACCTTGTCATTCAGACACGCAGAGATATTTTGCGCATGGTACACCAAGTCAATTCAGGACACCCAGGAGGTTCTTTGGGTTGTACCGAATTTTTTATTGCCTTGTACCACAAAATCATGAAACTTAATCCTGGTTTTTCGATGGATGGGATCGGCGAAGATGTTTTCTTTTTATCCAATGGACATATCTCTCCTGTATTTTATAGTACACTAGCTAGAAAAGGATATTTTGATGTAGCAGAATTGGCCACGTTTAGAAAGTTGGACTCTAGATTGCAAGGTCACCCCACTACCCACGAGGGTCTTCCGGGGATCCGCATGGCCTCTGGATCATTGGGACAAGGGTTGTCTGTAGCGATCGGAGCCGCACTGGCCAAAAAACTGAACCAAGACACACATACCGTCTACGCGTTGACTGGAGATGGAGAACTTCAAGAGGGACAAAATTGGGAGGCACTGATGTTTGCTGCCGCCAAAAAGGTAGATAACCTCATTGCAGCAGTCGACTTAAATGGACAGCAAATCGATGGGTCAACAGATCATGTGCTAGCCATGGGGGATTTAAAAGCTAAGTTCTTGGCCTTTGGTTGGGATGTAGTTGACGTAACCCAAGGAAACGATGTTGAGGCCATTATTTCAGGCTATGAAGCTGCTCAAGCGCTTTTAGGTAAAGGAAAACCTGTATGTGTTTTGTTGCATACGGTGATGGGTCATGGGGTTGACTTTATGATGCATACCCACGCCTGGCACGGCAAAGCACCTAACGACGATCAATTGGCCCAAGCGCTCGCACAAAACCCAGAAACCCTAGGCGATTATTAAACTTGAAGATTTCGCGATGAAAAAATATACAGATTTAGGAAAAAAAGATACCCGCAGTGGTTTTGGCGCTGGCTTGGCAGCATTGGGTAAGACCCATCCAAACGTAGTAGCGCTATGTGCTGATTTAATTGGTTCACTGAAAATGGAAGCCTTTATCGAAGCACACCCTGAACGTTTTGTTCAGGTCGGTATTGCTGAGGCCAATATGATGGGGATAGCTGCCGGTTTGACTATCGGCGGAAAAATTCCATTCACTGGTACATTTGCCAACTTTTCTACTGGACGGGTATATGACCAAATAAGACAATCCATTGCCTATTCTGGCAAAAATGTCAAAATCTGTGCGTCACATGCTGGATTAACTCTGGGTGAGGATGGTGCAACGCATCAAATCCTCGAAGATATTGGATTGATGAAAATGTTGCCCGGAATGACCGTGATCAACACCTGTGACTACAACCAAACCAAAGCGGCTACTATAGCTATTGCCGATCACCAAGGTCCTGTATACCTCAGATTTGGACGTCCTGTGGTGCCTAATTTCATACCTGAAGATCAACCTTTTGTGGTTGGAAAAGCCTTAATGCTTTCCCCTGGCAGTGACGTGACTATTGCAGCTACTGGTCATTTAGTATGGGAAGCCCTTCAAGCAGCAGAAGTTCTTGAAGCACAAGGTATTTCCTGTGAAGTGATCAACATCCACACCATAAAACCACTGGATGAAGAGGCTATATTGACTTCAGTGGCCAAAACCGGTTGCTTGGTCTCGTGTGAAGAACACAATGTATTAGGTGGTTTAGGGGAGAGTATTGCGCGAACTTTAGCTCAGCATCACCCTTGCCCACAAGAATTTATCGGCACCCAAGATACTTTTGGCGAAAGCGGTACTCCTAGTCAATTGATGGACAAATACGGGCTCAATGCGGCTGCGATTGAAAAGGCCGCTCTAAAAGCTATCTCTAGAAAAAACCCGTAAATGAAAAAACTGCTCTGGATTCCTGCCTGCGTATTTATGGCCTCTGTAGGGGCCCAAACACAAAGCGGTTGGGGAGTACGCGCGGGTATCCAATACCCGCAAGATGGGGATTTGAAGACCTCGATCTCCTCAGTGGAAAAGGATATTTCTTCAGGGGCAGAACAGCGTTCAGGATGGCATGTTGGTGCCTCAAGAATGATTTATTTGGGCGGTTTTTACCTGAAACCTGAACTTATTTTTTCTCAGACCTCCAGCAGTTACCAAGCTCAGGGGTTGTCGGTAGATCTCTCCGACGAATTTACGGCAAAACGCCAACAAATTGAATTGCCCGTTTTGGTTGGAATATCCGTTTTTGGGCCCGTTCACTTCAGCGCAGGGCCACAGATGCGGTATATACTCAAAGACCAAATTAGCGGACTCAACGAGCTGAGTTTTGACCAAGCAAATGAGTTATGGACTTTAGGAGTCCAGTGGGGTTTGGGGATACACACCAATAGATGGGCTGTAGAAGTACGCATGGACCGAGCACTAAAGGCCCAAGAATCAAACATTGTGCACCGAAATCTACCTCAATGGAGCAGCAGAATTGACCAAAGAAGCAACCAATGGTTGATCGGAATAACTTATCAATTCAACAAAGACTAATCTTTATCTAAATAGTCTGGAATACCATCTTTATCGGTATCGGGAAAAGAAATGGTCCCGTCGGCATTGATCGTAATTTCATCTTTTGTAGGGATCCCATCCCCATCATCATCGCTGTCGAGATGATTTGGCGTAGCTACTTGGAAAGACCTGCGTTCAATATCGTAGTCTGTGTTGTCATCGTCGTATATTCCATTGCCGTTAAGGTCTTCCATCCAGGAGGGAATTCCATCATTGTCGTAATCAGTATCTGGAACAAAATTACCTAGCTCAAGCACAAAAATAAGGTTCTCATAAGCAGGAATACTCCCTGAAACATTATTGTAATACCCCAGTGCTGACGGAATGATAAACATCCCCATACCACTGTCTGTGTAGGTAGACGTACCGTCATCATTAATGCGTACCTGGGTACCTTTTTTCAACTTAGACACCCCAATACCATATCCTTGGATAGTGAACGGCAAATACTGCCATAAGTACTGAGCAGACGCATCAAAGGTGGTTCCATTAAACCTCATTCCACGGTACTTGACCAAGGTAGAATCAGCTGTAGTGGGTTGTGGACCAGCTCCTTCCCGCAAGGGAATATAATAAATGGTGTGCTCCACAGTCTCCCCATCTTCTAACCCCAAATCCTCAGATTTGAGTGTGACTTTAATGGCCTGAGCTCGTTGAATAAGCGGTGTTTTGCCGGCCAGATCTCCAGCCAAGGTGTCAATTTTCACCTTAAAGTCAAAATCTACTGCTGGGTTATCGAAGTCGCTGTAATTGTAGGTATGAGTTGCCATAAATGCCTCAATATCTGCACTGTTGGTTTGATAAACCTCACCAATGGGCAAAGGAGGGGTAATTTCAACTCCGTTGTCGTCTTTTTTGCATCCGATCAAAAAGAACGTAAACAAGCTGAAAATTAGGGCATTTTTAAAATTCATTAGGCTTAAATTATGGGCGGCAAGATACAATTTTCCCTTATTTTTGCTTGAGTCATTAACAAAGAATTATGCGGCTAGACAAATATTTGTGGGCCATGCGGTACTTCAAAACTAGATCGCTGGCCACTGAAGCCTTGAAAAAGGGTAAGGCGCGTATCGGGGATCAAATTGCCAAACCTTCAAGAGAGGTTTTTCCAGGTGATACTATCGCTCTGCGAAAAGATCAAGTGGATTATGTCATCGAAGTGATCGGTATACCCGAGTCGCGAGTTGGTGCCAAATTGCTCAATCTTTACCGAACTGACCGAACACCTGCAGAAAATCTTGAATTGGCTCGATTAAAACAACTAGCCCAAAACCACTACCGTGAACGAGGAACTGGTAGACCTACCAAAAAAGATCGCCGGGCGCTTGATGAATACGCACCCGATTCAGTCACTGAGGCGCTTATAGAGGAGTTTATTCAAGAAACGCCAAAATCAGCCACTCCTTTGTTACCTTTAACCGAAAATGATGCGCTATGAAAGACCTTATATTAGGGCATGAAGCCATACAGCACAAAATAAATAGAATAGCCTACCAAATCTATGAGTCCAATGTTCATGAAACCAAAATTGTTGTCGCTGGTATTCATGGAGGAGGCTCATTATTTGCCGAGAAAATTATAAGCGTATTGCAACGCATCACCCAGGCGGAGATTTTGACCTGTACGGTAGACATGGACAAAAAGAACCCGCTTTCCAGGCCTATCAATACTAGTATTCCCCTGGAGGAACTGACTAATTGTTCTTTGGTTCTAGTCGATGATGTACTCAATTCAGGTACAACACTGATTTACGGGGTTCATCATTTTCTACAAATACCCCTAAAAAAATTAAAAACGGCAGTCCTGGTTAACCGAAACCACAAAAAATTTCCTGTAAAAGCCGACTTTAAAGGTATATCGCTTTCCACATCCCTAAACGAACACATTGATGTAGTCTTAGACCAAGATCGGGATGCTGTCTACCTAAGTCAATAAAGTTTGGGACATTATGCGCTCCACACACTCCTCCGGACTCAGATGATCCACGAGCACATGCGTGGATGCTTTTGCATAAAAAGGCAGGCGTTCAAACAAGTGTTTCCCGATAAATTCAGGGAGATCTTCATCGGGCAAATGGGCGATTAAAGGCCTAGTGCCCTTTTCAACAATCAGTCGATCTACTAGCGCTGAAACCGTCATTTGCAAATAGACTACATGATCTGCTGCCGATAAAATCAATGACATATTATCCCCATAGGAAGGGGTACCTCCTCCAGTAGACAGTACAAATGAAGTGTTTTGTGTAAGCACTTGCTTGAGCAGTGATTGTTCCAGCTTTCTGAAATAAATAACGCCCTTTAGGGCAAACAAATCAGTCACCGATAAACCCGATTCGACTTCAATCAGATGATCTAAATCTATAAACGAGACTCCTAAATTTTGAGCCAATAGACGACCTATAGTGGATTTACCACTCCCCATATAACCGACAAGAACCATCTTCATGAGTCAAAAATACAGCAAAACACGCTGAGAAAATCTTTGAGCAAAAAAAAAGGGGATTTATCCAAAAAAGCCTTGTATAATCAATATTAGATAGTATATTTGCACCCGCTATTAACAACTAAGTTAATGCGACTGACCAGGTAGCTCAGCCGGTAGAGCATCTCACTTTTAATGAGAGGGTCCTGGGTTCGAATCCCAGCCCGGTCACAACTAAAGTTAAGTTTACCGCTTAACTTTTTTTGTATCTAATACTCTAGGTTTTTTTCCGCCCACGTGGAGAAATTGGTAGACTTGCCATCTTGAGGGGGTGGTGTTCGTAAGGACGTGCTGGTTCGAATCCAGTCGTGGGCACAAAGCCCTTCCCAGAGGAAGGGCTTTTTTTATCCTTCATGCGGAGTTACCGTTTAATTTTCTAATTTAACTGGATAAACACCCTTAGGTCAATGAAAAAATGCGTGGTGCTCGGTTCTGGTATTCAAGGATTATCTGCCGCATATTACCTCCGTGAAGCGGGACATCAAGTAACTATTATCGACCCACATAAAGAATATCAAGGTGCTTCTTGGGTCAATGCTGGATACTTAACCCCCAGCCACATCATCACCATCGCCAATCCAAAGACACTAGCTAATGGGATAAAATGGATGTTTCGATCGGACAGTCCCTTTTACATGAAACCCAGGTTGGATATCGATTTTATACGTTGGTTATGGGAATTTTATCGCTCGGCCACCCCAGAAAAAGTAGCTAACGCTATAGGTCCCATTGAAAGCATTAATTTACTGAGCAAACAGTGCTACGAAAAAATCCACCAAGAATTAACTATCGGCAACTTTCAGTTGGATCAACGTGGCTTGTTGATGTTGTACAAAACAACAGCCGCAGAAAAATCTGAGACAGCTGTGGCGCTCAAGGCACAGTCAGACGGACTCAGTGTTTCATTTTTAGATCGCCCTCAACTAGAAAAGATTCAGCCTGGAGTCAATAAAGAGGTAAAAGGGGCTATTCATTACACCTGTGATGCACATACTACACCGCCAGAAATTATGCGATTACTCACCCAACACCTCAAAAAAAACGGAGTGTCTTGGGTACACGAAACCTTAGATCGCTGGGAGATCAGCCAAGACAAAATTACCGCCATACACACTACGACCAATACGTACCCTGCGGACTATTTTGTCGTTGCGGCAGGTGTTTGGAGCAAAGACCTATTAAAAAGAGCAGGAATACACCTGAGTCTAGAAGCGGGTAAAGGGTATAGTATGGATGTACACCGTACTCATCCCATTAACTACCCAGCGATACTTATGGAACCCAAATGTGCGATCACACCCATGGAGGGTTGGGCTCGCTTTGCGGGAACCATGGAATTATCTGGAAATAATCACTGTATTCGGCCTGAACGTGTCAAAGCCATTGCAAAAGCCGTGAGTGAATACTACGACGATTTTAAACTCAGTGCCGATGAAATGCAACAAGCTCGATGTGGATTAAGGCCGGTGAGCCCGGATGGACTTCCACTGATAGGTCCTACTGAAAAATACCCCAACCTGATGGTAGCTACAGGACATGCCATGATGGGATGGAGCTTAGGTCCAGGTACTGGAAAATTAATTCAACAATGTATCGACCAGAAGCCTACCTCCATAGATATTACCCCATTTAATCCCAATCGAAAATTTTCTTAGAAAAAAAAAGGCCCCTTTGGGGCCTTTTTACAGGGAAAACGTTTCCGATTAAGCGTTCTGTAGCTTAATCAAGTTCAATGCAGAACCTGCCTTAAACCAAGCGATCTGCGCATCGTTATAACTGTGTGCAGCTTTAATCACCTCTTTGCTTCCATCGGCATGAGTCAATTCAACGGTAAGGGCTTTACCGGGAGCCATTGAATCTATATCTACTAAGCTGATGCGATCATCCTCGCGAATCAATTCATAATCAGACTCTTGCACAAAAGTAAGTGCTAGCATCCCTTGTTTTTTCAGGTTAGTTTCATGAATTCTAGCAAATGATTTAACTAAAACAGCGCCAACACCTAGATGACGAGGCTGCATAGCGGCATGCTCACGCGAAGAACCCTCTCCATAATTGTGGTCTCCCACTACCAAAGAGCGAATACCTGCAGCTTTATAAGCGCGTTGCGTATCAGGAACTCCCCCATAAGCACCGCTTAACTGATTTTTCACCAAGTTTGTCTTGTCGTTGAACGCATTGACCGCCCCAATGAGCGTATTGTTGGCAATATTGTCCAAATGACCTCTGTAACGCAACCATGGACCAGCCATGGATATGTGGTCCGTGGTACATTTGCCTTTAGCCTTGATGAGCAGTGTCATATTTTGAAGACTTTCAACAGTCATAGGCTCAAACGATTCAAGTAATTGAAGGCGTTCAGAGTCAGGACTCACCGCAACTTGAACATGAGAACCATCAGCCTCAGGCGCGACGAATCCAGCGTCTTCCACAGCAAATCCTGCTGGTGGCAGTTCGATACCCATCGGCTCTTCAAATCGAACCTCTTCTCCATCTTCATTGATCAATGCATCGGTTACCGGATTAAAATCTAGTCGTCCTGCGATAGCTAAGGCAGCAACTAACTCTGGCGAACCAACAAATGCATGGGTATTTGGGTTTCCATCGGCTCTTTTAGAAAAATTCCTATTAAAAGAGTGTACAATCGTATTTTTTCGGTCACCTTGACTATCAGATCTATCCCATTGTCCAATACACGGTCCACAAGCATTAGTAAAAATGGTAGCTCCCAAGGTTTCAAAAGTAGCTAGCAAACCATCGCGTTCTGCCGTATATCTGATCTGCTCTGAACCTGGGTTAATCCCAAAGTCCGCTTTGGCTTTTATTTTTTTATCCACCGCTTGTTGAGCGATCGATGCTGCTCTAGTCAAATCTTCGTAAGATGAATTGGTACAGGAACCAATCAACCCCCACTCCACTTTTACAGGCCAGTCGTTTTTCTGTGCCAAGGCACCTACTTCACTGATGGGAGTGGCCAAATCTGGAGTAAATGGACCATTCAAGTGAGGCATTAATGTACTGAGATCGATCTCGATAACCTGATCAAAATACTTTTCAGGTTGAGCGTAGACTTCAGGATCTGCGGTGAGGTGTTGACGCACAGCATTGGCTGCATCGGCCACATCACTGCGATCTGTAGCGCGTAAATAGCGCTCCATAGAATCGTCATAACCAAACGTTGAAGTGGTTGCACCCACTTCAGCGCCCATATTGCATATAGTTCCCTTACCTGTACAAGACAAGTTTTGGGCACCTTCTCCAAAATACTCAATAATAGCGCCGGTTCCACCTTTAACTGTAAGAATCCCTGCCACTTTTAAAATGACATCCTTAGCAGAAGTCCATCCGGATAATTTACCGGTAAGTTTAACCCCGATGAGTTTGGGGAATTTTAATTCCCAAGCCATACCTGCCATCACATCAACGGCGTCAGCACCTCCAACACCAATAGCCAACATACCCAATCCACCAGCATTTACCGTATGTGAGTCAGTTCCAATCATCATCCCCCCTGGAAATGCATAGTTTTCTAGGACTACTTGGTGGATAATTCCCGCACCTGGTTTCCAAAAACCGATGCCATATTTATTGGATACAGACTCTAAGAAATTAAATACCTCTGCACTGGAGTTGTTAGCGGACTTAAGATCTGCTACTGCCCCGCTCTTTGCTTGAATCAAGTGATCGCAATGAACGGTTGTCGGAACTGCTACCTTAGATTTACCCGCTTGCATAAACTGCAGCAAGGCCATCTGAGCTGTGGCATCTTGACAAGCAATGCGGTCTGGAGCAAAATCCACATAATCCTTACCTCTGCCATAGGCAGTTGTAGGAAGTCCATCCCAGAGGTGATTGTACAAAATTTTCTCAGAAAGCGTTAGGGGTCTTCCTACAATAGTGCGTGCGCGCTCGATGCGTTCTGCCATTTGGGCATACACGCCCTGAATCATTTCAATATCAAAAGCCATGCTTCAAACTTTAAAGTCGGTAAAATTACTAAAAAACAAACTCTATAAGGGTTAAAAATACGTATAACGGCGGTTACAGAATTACTCTTTTCTCCAGTTGTTGTTAAAGGAACAATCCGCATAAGAACTACTGATGCTGATGTAGGTATCTGCAATATGTTTTTTCAGCCAACGATCAATTTCCGCTAACTGTTTTTCAGTTTTGGCCAATACCTGAATTTTCATATAATCTCGTGCAAAATCAGCTTGATGCTCTTCATATCTATTGCTGACTTGTAAAATCTTAAACTTGGTAGCTCCACCTCTTGGATCTGGTTCCGCAATGGGCATCGAAATTTCGTTGTCCTTGAGTTTGCTCACTTGTGCATAAAGACTTGGATCCATTTTTGTGAGTTCAAATCTGGTGTCGTAATTGGTCGGATTGCGCAACAAACCGCCATCAAACTTCGTCTCGGTCTCTTCAGAATGTTCCAATGCAGCTTGAGCAAAAGTCATTTTGCCCTCCATGATTTGTTGGCGGATCTCCTTCAAGGAGGCTACTGCTGCATCAATAGCCTTTTGGGGAACTTCAGGAATTAACAATATGTGTCTTAAATCCAATTCTTGACCCCTGATTTTCTCTAGGTAAATAATGTGAAAACCAAAATCAGTTTCAAATGGTTCCGAAATTTCACCAGCCTGTAAGCTAAAGGCGACGTCTTTAAACTCCTTGATAAAGGGAGTTTCTCTGGTCATGGTGTAGAAACCGCCCTTGGATTTCGAACCTGGATCTTGTGAATACAAAATAGCCTTAACACTAAAACTAGCCCCATTATCTTCTACATCTGCTTTAATTTCACGCAGTCTTTCCACGATCCTCATTTTTTCGGATTCGGGGGCTTTAGGGATTTTCACAATCTGTCCGATTTCCAATTCTGTACCAAAAACTGGCCTTTCTTCCTTGGGTAATCGATTAAAAAACTGACGTGCTTCTTCAGGCGTAACCTCAATTTCAGAAACAATCTTGTCCTGCATACGCTCAGAAAGCAAACGCAACTTGTTGATTTTAAACAATTCTTCTCGGAAACTATCTTCGCTATCTTTCTTGTAAATACTCAAAATACGGTCCATCGAACCCGCTTGGGCAATCAACTGCTGAATTTGCCTGTCACCCACGGCACGGACCTCATCATCGGCAACCAAAATACTGTCTTGTATCGCTTGATGAGCATATAGCCTGTCCTCCATCAATTTACCCAACAATTGGCAACGGTTAATGTCCGTCTCGGAAACTCCTTGATTGCGCAAATCGATTAGGGTTTTTTCAATATCCGATTCTAGGATCACGTAATCTCCTACTACCGCAGCTACCCCATCTACCTTGATGCGTTGCTGCGCAAATAAAGCAGACAACGTCAGCGACCACAAAGCAATCAGGCTAAGGGCGGTAAATTTCCAATTCTTTTTTACGGATGGCTTCATCAAGTAATGCTTTTTCAAGATTTCTGAAATAATTCTGTTTTCTTCTGTTGATCAAAATAGTTTTTATATCCTTAGCAACATAGGATAAGGGGGCTACCTCGGGAGGAGTAAGCACCGTTTTGACCTGTCCCAAATATACCCCTAATGAATCCTGAATTTCAAAAAATTGTGCATTTTTTAAGTATAAATGCTCGTTTTCAGGCACGATGGGTTTAATGGCTACAAACAATTCACGGGCTGGAATCCATTGTGAGTCATTGATAAAAACTTGATCTAAATAAATACTGGTTGAATCCAAATACTTTTGATCCGCTTTATTGAAGCGTTTCAGGCTTTTTCTGACCTGATTTAAGCCGGGATAACCCACAGGCGCTTGAACATACCGCAATTGAACAATTTTTTCTTTAAGCTGAAAATTTACCTGTTCGCTCTGGTAAAACGCAGCCATCTCTTCAGAGCTCACGACAGAATCCAGAGCCGATTGAGCCATTACTTCCTTGTAGGCTAGGGCCAGTAAATCAGCTCGATAGTTGGCGACCAACTCCGATAACTCGGTTAACTTTTCTTCGGACAAATTGACACCTGCCTTTTCTACATACATCAATTCTAACGCCCATTTGTCAATGTAATAATGGATCGCCACGATACTGTCCTCAGGGCTTTTTCCGGTATACAGCGATGAGGGGATGTCCGAAAGATAAAGTTCTTCAGCACCATAGCGAGCGACTAACTCAGGTTTTTGGGGCGAAGAAAACCATTGACACGAAGCAACCAACAGCAATAAAAACAAGCCTGTGAACCAGCTTTTAATCATTTTACAGAAGAGTTTAGTTGCACAGGAACACCCATCAAATCAAAGTCACTGGCTTCCGTAATTTCAACCCAAGCAAAGTCACCGATACGAACGTAGTGATCTTTGGCATTGATATGCACCTCATTATCTACGTCGGGTGAGTCGAATTCAGTACGTCCAATGAAATAGCCACCTTCTTTGCGATCGATCAAGCAGCGGTATACCTTTCCCACTTTCTGTTGATTCATGGACCACGAAATTTCAGCCTGTATGTCCATAATTTCCGCTGCACGTGCCTCCTTTACTTCTTGGGGCACATCATCTTCGAGTTCATAGGCTTTAGTATCTTGTTCGTGGCTGTACGTAAAACAACCCAATCGATCAAAACGCATGTCCATGACCCATTGCTTTAATCGATCAAAATCATCCTGAGTTTCACCAGGATAACCGACTATAAGTGTTGTGCGCAAAGCGATACCAGGTACCTCTTTTCTGAAGTTTTCTATTAAAGCAGTAGTTTTTGCTTGCGTTGTTCCCCGGCGCATACTTTTCAAAATTGGGTCTGAAATATGCTGAAGAGGAATATCTAAGTAGTTACATAGTTTAGGTTCGGTGCGCATTACTTCAAGCACGTCCATAGGGAAGCCGGTAGGAAAAGCATAATGAAGTCTAATCCATTCAACTCCTTCCACCTTAACCAACTCTCTGAGTAAATCAGCTAGACGTCTACTTCCGTAAAGATCTAACCCGTAATACGTCAAATCTTGTGCGATCAGAATTAATTCCTTAACCCCTTTAGCTGCTAGTCCTTGAGCCTCCACGACTAGATCCTCTATAGATTTTGACTTGTGTTTGCCTCGCATCAATGGGATCGCACAAAAAGAACAGGGTCGATCACATCCTTCTGCAATTTTGAGGTAGGCGTAATTTTTTGGCGTAGTTGTTAATCGCTCTCCAATCAATTCATGTTTGTAGTCGGCACCTAAGGCCTCCAATAATTGAGGTAAATCTGTCGTGCCAAAATAAGCATCTACATCGGGGATTTCCTTTTCCAACTCGGGTTTGTATCGCTCGCTGAGGCACCCCATCACAAACACCTTATCCAACACGCCCTCTTCTTTTTGACGGACCGCTTCTAAAATAGCGTTGACACTTTCTTGTTTGGCATTGGCGATAAAACCACATGTATTAACTACCGCAATATTGCCTTTTTGTTCGTGAACTACGTCTTTTCCACTGGCCTTAAGTTGCCCCATCAAAACCTCTGAATCGTACAGATTCTTGGAACAACCCAAAGTGATTACATTAATCACATTCTTTTTTATCGACTTGGTGCGCATTAGGCTTCTTTTTTTAGATTAAAAAAGGATTGAACAAAGGACACTCGATCAAACGCTTGAAGATCTTCCATCCCTTCTCCCACTCCGATATAGCGCACAGGTATTTGAAACTGATCGGAGATTCCCAATACTACACCTCCTTTAGCTGTACCATCCAATTTTGTAATCGCCAAAGCTGTTACCTCGGTAGCCAAGGTAAATTGCTTGGCTTGCTCAAAGGCATTTTGACCGGTAGAGCCATCCAATACGAGCAACACTTCATGGGGCGCTCCTGGAACTACACGTTCCATCACGCGTTTTATTTTAGCCAGCTCATTCATCAAATTGACTTTGTTATGCAATCGACCCGCGGTATCGATAATAACTACATCCACTCCTTGTTGCACGCCCTGCGTAATGGCTTCAAAGGCAACAGAGGCGGGATCTGAACCCATCTGTTGGCGCACCATAGGAACTTGAGCTCTATCCGCCCAAACCTGGAGCTGATCAATCGCTGCAGCCCGGAACGTATCTGCTGCGCCAAGTAGCACACCCAACCCTTTTGATTTGAATTGGTGAGCTAGCTTGCCAATGGTCGTTGTTTTTCCAGCTCCATTAACCCCGACCACCATGATCACATGTGGTTTTTGATCCCAAATGTATTCGGTAGAATGATCTTGGGCTAAAAATAGAGAAGCAATTTCTTCTTTGAGTATGCCATGGAGTTGATCCACCCCAACATACTTATCTCTTTTAACTCTTTGCTGTACGCGATCAACCACCTTGAGGGTTGTGGCTACTCCTACATCACTGGCGATCAATACTTCTTCTAGCTCATCAAGTACATCGTCATCTACTTGATCCTTACCCATGACCGCTTTTTCAAGCTTGGCCATAAAAGATTGTTTTGAAGGTTCAAGCCCTTGATCCAATTTTTCTTTGTTGGGCGAAGAAAAAATCTTTTTAAAGAAACTCATTGAATAGTTTTATGGAACTACAAAGATACAACATGAACTTGGCTCCTGTTCAAATACGGTCCGATTGGGTATAAAAAAAGCCGCTTTTTCAAGCAGCTTTATCTAGATGACCTAAAAGTCATTATTTCTTGTCCAACCAGGCACCAACCAATTCAGGTGACATTACAGAATCAACAAAGGTATAAGCACCCGTTTTAGGTGACTTTACCATTTTGATGGCTTTGGTCAAACGCTTAGAGCTAGTTTGTAGAGATGCTACGGTCTTCTTTGCCATGGTATTGCTTATTTAATTTCTTTGTGAACAGTCATACGCTTAAGGATGGGATTAAATTTCTTAATCTCCATACGGTCTGGCGTGTTTTTTTTGTTTTTGGTTGTCACATAGCGTGAAGTTCCGGCCATACCGGATTCTTTGTGCTCTGTGCACTCCAAAATTACCTGAATTCTATTGCCTTTTTTTGCCATCGTTCTGCTTGATTAGGTATGGGTAATTATTTGCCTGCTTCTTTTAAAACAGCTGCGATACCTTTTTTGTTAATTGTCTTCAAAGCTTTAGCGGACACTTTCAAAGTGATCCAACGATCTTCTTCAGGAATGTAAAAACGCTTTTTAGATAGGTTTACTTCAAACCTTCTTTTGGTTTTATTGATCGAGAAGGATACGTTGTTACCAACCATCGCTTTCTTACCAGTAATTTCGCACACTTTAGACATGACGCTCGCTATTGAGTTATTTTAACAGGCTGCAAATTTATATTATTTTTTTGGGGCTGCAAAATTCTTTTTCTACAATTTTAGCAATTCAGCATACAATAAGGTCAATGCCTTGTTGATACTCTTCTCTACGATGCGTTCTCTGTGGTTACCCATTTCGTGACGTTCCACCCAAACCCGCTCAGGAGTCGCTATTCCGAGGTAAACCACACCTACCTCCTCCGTGGAATCACCCACACTAGGTCCCGCATTACCCGTTGTAGAAATAGCGTATTGGGCACCAAAGTTCCGCTGTGCACCCACTGCCATAGACTCCGCCACCTGTGTACTCACCGAGGTGTAGGCAACTAGGTCACTGACAGGCACCTGCAGAATAGCCGATTTAGCTTCTGCTGCATAAACCACTGCACTCCCCCTAAAATAGGCAGAAGCACCGGGCATTTGGGTAAATCGAGCGGCCAAAGCACCGCCCGTAAAACTTTCCGCCAAGGCCAGTGATCCGCCGATTTGGGTCAATTTTTCAGCGATTAATGCCTCCACAGGACGATCGTGTTCTGCCGAATAGGATAAATGCTGAATCAAGGGATACAAGCCTTGTAACGCCTCTTCCATCATTTGATTGAGGACGCGCTGATCGGGATGAGTCCCTGAAATACGCAAGCGAACTTTACCTAAATTGGGCAAATATGCCAATTTGAGCGCTTTAGGCAATGATGCCTCCCAATCTTCAATCAATGCAGCTACGGCCGATTCGCCTAAACCATAAGTAATAATGGTTTTGTGGGCGATAAAGGGGCGTTTAAATCGCGTGGTAAGCCTAGGTATTAATTGGTCGGTCACCATACTTTTCATTTCAAAAGGGACTCCTGGCATAGCCACAACCACTCCTCGTTCGTTTTCCATCCACATTCCCGCTGCTGTTCCGTAGGGATTAGCCAACAATTCTGCTGTAGCAGGAAGCATGGCTTGGGTATAATTCATGGCGTTTATCGGCGTGGAAATGTATTTGGCAAATAACTCCTTCACATGCGTCATCCAAGCTGAATTTTCGACCAATACCGTATCAAAATAACGACAAAATGCTTCTTTGGTGATGTCGTCTTTGGTCGGGCCTAATCCACCAGTAGTAATGACCAAATCAGCTCGGGATTGTGCCTGGGAAAGCCCGTCAACAATAGCTGTCAAGCGATCGGGAATTGAAGTGATCTGAACTACTTCAACACCGATTTTTTGGAGTTCTTGGGCAATAAATGCTGAATTAGTATCCACTACTTGACCGATGAGTAGCTCATCCCCAATAGTCATCAATTCCGCTTTCATTACTGAACGTTTACCTTAAAGAATGACTCGGTTCCAATAAATCCTTCCAACACATCCCCTTCTTGAACCCTAGAGACACCTGCTGGAGTTCCCGTAAATATAATATCCCCTTTTTTAAGGGTGAAGTATGTCGACACGTGAGCAATCAACTCATCGATTGACCATAGCATTAGGGCTGTGGAGGCTTGCTGTACCCATTGGCCGTTTTTTACCAAGCCAAATTGAAGTTGGTTGAGGTTTCCCAGGGTATTTTTATCTACCCACTGACCAATAACGGCAGCTCCATCAAATCCTTTGGCTTTTTCCCAAGGCAGACCTTTATCTTTTAGCTTCTGCTGAATGTCTCTGGCGGTAAAATCTATGCCTAAACCAACTTCATCGTAATAGGTGTGTGCAAATTCCACGTCGATGTGCTTGCCAACTTTCTTGATTTTAACCAATACCTCCACTTCATGATGCACGTCGCTGGTGAAATTGGGTAGGTAAAAATCTTGTTCTTTAGGTAATATGGAGGAGTCTGGTTTAATAAACACTACCGGTTCGGCAGGCCGCTCATTGTTTAACTCCTCGATGTGGTCCACATAATTACGGCCAATACAAATTAATTTCATAGCGTTTAATTCGTTGTCTTTAGGGCAGATAGCCTGAGTTGAGTCAATACCTTTTTGGTGTAGAGCGGGAAATCAGCCTGCTGAATCCAACCGTAATACCCAGGTTCTTTTTCCAAAACTGTCAAAACAGCCTGTCCCTTGTGTTTTCCAAAAGTAAATATAGGGGTCCCGTGTTCATCCTCAGCGATAAACCCAGCGTAGTCCAAGATTTTTCGTCGCTCTGAAAATGACGCTAAGTGGGCAACCTCATTTTTTAACTCTGGATATCTGTCTAACTGAGCTTTAAGTACTTCGTAGGTCGCCAGGGTATCCGCCTCCGCAGAATGCGCATCAACCAATGACTTATCGCAATAAAAACGATACGCGGCCTCCAGGGTTCTCTTCTCCATTTTGTGGAAGATGGTTTGTACATCGACGGACACCTTGTTTTTCATATCAAAGTCAACCCCTGCCCGCAACATTTCTTCCGCCAACATAGGAATATCAAATCGATCTGAATTAAATCCAGCTAGATCAGCATCCTTGATCAGTTGATAGATGTCTTTGGCGATTTCTTTGAATTTTGGGGCGTGCTGCACCTTTTCATCCGTTATTCCGTGTACTGCCGTGGCTTCACTAGGAATGGGCACCTCGGGATTGACCAACCACGTTTTTTTCTCCTGAAGTCCTTTCGGGTGTATTTTAAGGACAGAAATTTCTACAATTCTATCCTTGGCTACTTGAATACCCGTAGTTTCCAAGTCGAAAAAGCAAATGGGGCGTTTGAGGTTTAATTCCATATTACATCGTTCTGTTTACATCCCAATTTTCTAAATACTGCTTTACCTCAAAGGCAAACATACCGCCTAAGGCGCCATTGACCACGCGGTGGTCATAGCTGTGGGATAAAAACATTTTGGAACGGATTCCTATTAAATCTCCTTCGGGTGTTTCAATGACCGATGGTTCTTTTCTAATCGCACCTAAGGCTAATATACCTACTTGAGGCTGATTGATAATGGGGGTGCCAAAAATAGAACCAAACGATCCTACATTGGTCACTGTATACGTGCCATCCATCACCTCATCCGGCTTCAGCTGGTTAGCTTTAGCTCGCTGGGCCAAATCATTCACTGCCTGGGCCATTCCCACCAAATTGAGGCGGTCCGCATTCTTAATCACAGGAACGATCAGGTTACCATCGGGCAAAGCTGCCGCCATGCCCAAGTTGATGTTCTTTTTAACGATGATGTCCTCTCCATCGACTGAAATGTTCATCATCGGATATTTTTTAAGCGCATGCGCCACTGCTTCCATAAAAATAGGAGTAAACGTCAACTTTTCCCCTTCCCTTTGCTCAAAGGCAGTTTTTACTTTAGCGCGCCAATTAACTACGCGCGTAACATCCACCTCCACAAAACTCTGAACATGTGCTGAGATCTGTACCGATTTAACCATGTGTTGGGCGACTAATTTGCCCATGCGACTCATGGGGATACGCTCTTGTCCAGCAGCTAAAACCATCGGCTCCACGGGTGTTGGTGCAACGCTAGCAGGTGCGGACTTGGGCTCTTGAACTACCGCAGCAGGGGCCGTGGACCCTTTTTTCTGAGCGATGTATTCCATCAAATCAGCCTTAGTCAATCTTCCACCGGCACCTGTTCCTGACACCCCAGATAACTCATCTAGGGAGATGTTCTCTTGTTTGGCAATGTTTCTGACCAGGGGAGAATAAAATCGATCACCCGATGTTGAGGAACCGGGGCGCTCGCTCATCGATGTGGCCAATGGAGCCATTGCTCTGTCCATCGCTTCGCTGTTTACCGGTGACAAGTCCTTGTTTTCCAGGTTTTTGGATCCTGTGGTTGTCGACTCAACCGAGGGAACTATGCTGCTTGAATCATCTGTCTCAATTATCGCCAATACAGCGCCCACCGGAGCGACTTGATCCACCTCAAAGAATCGTTCTAATAAGACACCGCTTACCTCACTAGGCACTTCGGAATCGACTTTATCGGTGGCAATTTCCACTACCGCCTCATCGACTGATATGAGATCACCTACTTGTTTTAACCACCCAGTAATGGTGGCCTCTGCAACGCTCTCCCCCATTTTGGGCAAACGCAATTCAAACTTAGCCATAGATTCAGTTTCAAGACATAAAGTAACAAAAAATGCAGGACAACAAACGACAAACTGGTTGTTGAATGTTTCCGTTAGGATTTAAGGGCCAACTCAAACGGAATACGCTGTACGATACTTCTGCCCAAGGTCACCTCATCCGCGTAGGCCAATTCGTCTCCAACAGATATTCCTCGAGCAATAGTGGATGTTTTGATTCCTAAGCCCTCGATTTGTCTAAAGATATAGAAGTTGGTTGTATCGCCCTCCATGGTGGAACTCAGCGCAAAAATAAGCTCCGTAATACTCCCCGATTTAGCTTTATCCACCAAAGCACCAATAGTTAGGTCTTGAGGACCTATGCCTTCCATCGGTGATATCTTACCGCCCAAAACATGGTACAAGCCTCCGTATTGTCCCGTAGCCTCGATGGCCATCACGTCGCGCACATCCTCCACCACCATGACCAATCCTCGATCTCTTTTTGGACTCGTGCAAAGCGCACATACCTCCTGATCAGACATATTGTGACACTCACTGCAATACTTGATATTAGTTCTCAAGTCAGTTAACGCTTGTGCGAGTTGTTGGGTCTGAACACTGGGTCTTTTGAGCAGGTGTAATACCAGACGCAGGGCCGTTCTTTTACCAATTCCTGGCAACTGAGCGACTTCATCTACGGCGCGTTCTAACCATTTTGAAGGCAAATCCATGTGGCAAAATTACAACTTTCCATAGATGTATTTGTTTTTGTACTTTTCAATTTCAAAACCAATCCATGAGCCCTACATTAATTACGGTTGTTATCGCGCTTTATTTTTTAGTATTGATGGGGATCTCCCTGTTCACCTCAAAAAACGACACCAACAGTGACTTTTTTTCCGCCAGTAAAAATTCTCCCTGGTACCTAGTAGCTTTCGGCATGGTAGGCGCCTCGCTCTCTGGGGTGACCTTTATATCGGTACCCGGATGGGTTGGCGGCACACAGTTCAGTTATTTACAAGTCGTTTTTGGCTATCTACTGGGGTACTTGGTTGTTGCCTTCGTATTGCTTCCCATATACTACCGACTCAATGTGGTGTCTATATATACCTACCTGGATCAGCGTTTTGGTACATCGGCCTATAAAACAGGTGCCTTCTTTTTCTTGCTGTCTCGGGTACTTGGCGCTTCATTCCGGTTGTTTTTAGTGGCTACCGTGTTGCAACAATTCGTATTCGACTATTGGAATTTTCCTTTTGAAGGAACGGTAATTCTCTCAGTCCTATTTATTTGGGCCTACACCTATAGAGGAGGAATAAAAACCATTGTATGGACCGATAGCCTTCAAACAGGGATGATGTTATTTTCAGTCGTAGCTGCAGTGATTTTAATCACCCAATCTCTTGAGCTTAGTATTTGGGGGATTTGGGAATCTCCCGAGGTAAATTCCTTGAGTCAACTATGGGTCACCGATGATCCATTGCGCAAAGATTATTGGTTAAAATCCGTGTTGGGCGGAGCATTTATCACTATAGCCATGACCGGTTTGGATCAAGACATGATGCAAAAAAACCTCAGCTGTAGGAATTTAAAAGATGCGCAAAAGAACATGATTTCCATGAGTGTCGTTTTGGTTTTGGTCAATGTGTTATTCCTTGTCCTAGGCGCCTTGTTGTTTGCCTACAGCGCAAAATTTCAGATAGAGATCCCTGTGGTTGATGGAACAACCAAAACCGATCTGCTATTTCCAGAAATCGCCTTAAATGGTGGATGGGGACTGTTGATGGGAGTGCCCTTTATTTTGGGGCTGATTGCCGCTGCGTACAGCAGTGCAGACTCTGCGCTAACCGCGCTGACCACCTCGTTTTGCATCGATTTTATTTCGATGGAGGGCAGGACGGAATCGGCGCAAAAAAAACTGAGAAAACAGACCCACATCGGGATGAGTTTATTGCTTATTGGGGTAATCATCAGCTTTAAATATCTGCTGGAAAAAAATACGATCGATGGGTTACTCACCGTAGCCACCTATACGTATGGACCCCTTTTGGGCTTATTTGCCTTTGGGATATTAACCGCTTACAAGGTGCGCTCTTCCGGGGTTTGGTGGGTAGCTGGCATCAGTTTGGCACTGGCTTTTATCCTAGGTAACATACCAGCAGAATCTCTAGGGGGATATCAATTAGGCTATGAGTTATTACCCATTAATGGGGCCATTACCTTTTTGGGACTTTGGTTGATTCGTTTACCATCGGATAAGCGCTGATCCCCAGGTAAATCCACTGCCAAAAGCAGCCAAAACCACTAAATCACCTTCCTTGATTTTGCCTTTTTGATGCGCCTCTGCTAAAGCTATTGGAATAGAGGCGGCTGTCGTGTTTCCGTATTCCATGATGTTGTTGTACACCTGATCATCGGAGAGTTGAAACTTCTTTTGAATAAACTGAGCAATGCGCAAGTTGGCCTGATGAGGGATTAACAAATCGATAGCTGACTGGCTTAAATCATTGGCGGCCAAAGCTTCGCGAATTACTTCCTCAAACCTTACCACGGCGTTTTTAAATACCAGTTGCCCGTTCATGTACGGGAAGTAAGACTCATCTAAAGGATTGTTATCGGCCAATATATCCGTAACCCATCGTTGCCCCATTCCTGGCGCGATCACAGAAAGTTCTTTAGCCCATGAACCTTCCGCGTGTAAATGAGTAGAAAGTATCCCAAAACCAGGACGATCGTCTCTGGATAGCACCACAGCACCTGCCCCATCACCAAAAATAACAGACACATTGCGCCCTCTAGTGGTCATGTCCAGACCTTTTGACTGCAACTCAGCACCGACGACCAAAATATTTTGGTACATCCCTGTTTTGATAAATTGGTCAGCCACCGATAACGCATAGATAAATCCAGAACACTGGTTGCGCACATCCAGTGCCCCAACGGTCTCTAAACCCAAAGCTTCTTGCAAGGTAACTCCAGGGCCTGGGAAATAATAATCCGGACTTAGGGTCGCAAAGACGACAAAATCGATATCGGAAGCAGATTTGCCCGCGTCGGCCATGGCCATTCTAGCCGCTTTTACACCCATTCCTGAAGTGGTTTCCCCATCTTTAGGATCCACGTGCCTTCTTCGCTGAATTCCAGTTCTCTCTTGAATCCACTCATCACTGGTATCCATGATTTTAGCTAGATCATGATTGGTGACAATACGCTCAGGTACATAATACCCAACTCCAGAAATACGTGAATGAAACATAGAAATCAATTTATCCCCTAAAATAGGAAAAATTGGGTAGAACGTAACGCTGTCATTTTGGCAGAAATTTTGGGTTGGCATCTGATTTGCCTAGGTAAAGGCAGAACAAAAAAATAGTATATCCATGACACAAGGTAAAATCAATGTTTCTGTAGAAAACATTTTTCCACTGATCAAAAAATTCTTGTACAGCGACCATGAAATTTTCTTGAGAGAATTGGTCTCCAACGCAACAGATGCTACCACTAAGTTAAAACACTTAACATCGATTGGAGAAATCAAGGTGGATTTGGGCGACCCGAAAATCGAAATCAAAATCGACAAAAAGAAAAAACGCCTACATATCATTGATCAAGGTTTGGGTATGACCCAAGAAGAGGTTCAGAAATACATCAACGAAGTAGCCTTCTCAGGTGCTGAGGAGTTTATGAACACCTACAAAGACTCCGCTAAGGACGCGGGAATCATTGGCCACTTTGGTTTGGGGTTCTATTCAGCCTTTATGGTCGCTGAAAAAGTTGAAATTATCACCAAAAGCTACAAAGATGAGCCAGCAGCTCATTGGACCTGTGACGGCTCACCAGAATTTACCCTGACAGCACACGACAAAAAGGAACGGGGAACGGAAATTATTTTGCATATCGCCAAAGACTCCACAGAGTTTTTAGAGGAATCCAGAATCCGCGAACTGTTGACCAAGTACAATAAATTCATGCCGGTACCCATTATTTTTGGTACTAAAACAGAAACACTTCCCAAACCAGAGGGGGCAGATGAAAAAGATCCTGCACCAACCGTTGAAGTTCCCAATGTGATCAACAACCCACATCCGGCTTGGACCAAACAGCCCGCCGAACTCAAAGAGGAAGATTACAAGGCTTTTTACAGAGAGCTCTATCCTATGCAGTTTGAAGAGCCGTTGTTCCACATCCACCTCAACGTGGATTATCCGTTCAACCTCACCGGAATCCTTTTCTTCCCGAAACTAAAAGGGGACCTAAACCTTCAAAAAGATAAAATCCAACTATATCAAAATCAGGTATACGTGACCGATCACGTAGAAGGTATTGTTCCTGAATTTTTGACGATGCTTCGCGGGGTGATCGATTCTCCTGATATTCCGCTGAATGTATCCAGATCCTACCTCCAGGCTGATGGCGCTGTGAAAAAAATATCCAGCTACATCACCAAAAAAGTAGCTGACAAGTTGAGTAGTTTGTTTAAAAATGATCGAGCGGATTTTGAGTCAAAATGGAATGACATTAAAATTGTGATCGAATACGGAATGCTCTCTGAAGAAAAATTCATGGAGAAGGCCGATGGATTTGCCTTGTATCCAACTGTTGACGGTCAATTCTACACTTGGGCGGAACTCGAAGAAAAACTCAAACCCAATCAAACGGATAAGGACGGGACATTTGTCTTGCTATACGCGTCTGATCAAGATGCGCAACACAGTTACCTACAAGCTGCCAAAGAAAAAGGTTACGAAGTGTTGTTGCTCGACTCGCCCATCGTGGCTCACTTGATGCAAAAACTAGAAACTACCAAGGAAAAAGTTCACTTTGCGCGCATAGACACTGATCCTATCGATAAACTGATCAAAAAGTCAGACGACACCATTTCAAAATTGTCCGACGAGCAAAAAGACACCTTGAAATCCAAAATTGAGGCCGTGGTTGCTTCTAAGGAATACACCGTACAAATGGAAGCTATGGACAGCAGTGCCGCTCCATTTATGATTACAGAGCCGGAGTTTATGCGCCGTATGAAAGAGATGCAACAAACCGGTGGTGGAGGTATGTTTGGCATGGGCAATATGCCGGATATGTATCAGTTGGTGGTCAATACAAATCACCCATTGATCACAGAAATTTTAGAAGCAAAAACCGATAAAAAACAAGAGAAATTAATCGCTCAGTCGATTGACTTGGCCAAACTCTCTAAAGGGTTACTTAAAGGGGCTGCTTTGACCGACTTTATACAACGAAGCTATTCGTTGATCAAATAATGTCAGCTACGCATCATTGATGAATATTCGGGGGCCTAGGGCCCCCGAATTATTTTTTAAACTTTTTTATAAACGTCTGACGGTTGTGCACCTGTAGTTTTTGATACATGTTTCTCAAGTGAAACTTCACAAGTCCAGCGCTGATGTTCATTTCATCGACAATCTCTTGGGTAGTTCGCCCCAAAACCACCCACTGGGCCACTGTCTTTTCCTGCTCACTCAAGCTCTGAACGTCTGGCGTGTGTACTTTTCCCTGACCAAAAAATTCCATCACCTTTCGGGCTATCTGTGGTCCCATAACTGCACCTCCTCGGGCAATTTCACGAATGGCCTCCCCCAACTGACTTAAATCATCTTGTTTGAGCATATACCCTACAGCGCCCGCCTTCAAGGCGTCAAAAAGATACTGGTCGTTTTCAAAAACAGTATACATCATCACTTCGATTTTGGGGTATTTCTGCTTGATCAACCAACACGCCTCCACGCCATTAATATGAGGTAAGCCAATATCGCAAATCACCAGTTGGATGCGATTAAAATCTGCGTTGAGGAATAAATCTTCCGCGTCATATGCGGCATAAATCAATGCTACATCATCTTGCCGGTTAAAATATTCCACCAACACTTCTCGGATATCGGTCGTATCCTCTAAAATGGCCAATCCGATGAGTTTGTCTTTCTTTTGCATGACTCAAATTCAATCAATGATAATATGGTAAGCCGAACGAACGTCTTCTTGTCGGTAGAAAAACTGCGCCTTCATTTTCTTGGCACGCATTTTTAAATTTTTCACTCCATTGCCCGCAAAGGAATGATCAAAATCAAAACCGGGTCCATCATCCGAATAGGTCCAAACGATTCGTCTCCTTTGTTCAAACTGTAGCTGACATAATACTCGGCTAGCAGAAGCGTGTTTCGCGGTGTTGTGCAGCATTTCTTTATACATCATCCACATATTCTGACGAATTAATTGAGGCATTCTACCATCTGGTACAGGACCTAAAACTTGAAAAGAAAATACCCATCCTTGAGTTCTAGCCACTTCTTGGCCATGTGCCTGCATCTTTTCTATCATCCCTTGCCAGTGATCGTGTTGTTGATCGATTGACCAAACTATGTCCGCCAGAGATTCTAAGCCTTTTTTACTGCTGGCTTTGATTTTGTCCATGATCTGAGGGGTTTTCTGAGGTACCATGCCAGCCAGTTGAGCCTGATTCATAATTCCACCCAGTAAGCTACCTATCTCATCGTGTAAATCTGCGGCTATTGCGGTGCGCAAACGCTCTTTATCTCTTTGAACCTTCCAGCGAAACCACAACAAAACCAAAACCACACTCATGCCTAAAAAAACCAACAGCACCCAAAAAATAGGGCGCTCCAATAATCTGGGAACTTTAATCACCTCAATGGTTTTATACACCGATGAACCCACCACAGCAATGTCCAATTGATACGTTCCTGCCGATAAAAAAGTTAATTCAATATTTCCTTCATCCATCATGGGGGTCCAATCATCCAATATTCCGGGAATTCGATACCTCATTCCAGGCCTGGGAACATCTAATGGGCCCAAAGCCCACCTAAGTTGGTTATACGTGTTCTCTGGAAGTATATGAATGGCAGAAAGATTTTGATAACCCAAACCAAATTCATTTCTAAGCGGTGTCGTTGGTCCTGATGTTTTCCATTCCGACAGTCGAACATCCAAGGTGTTTTGTCGCTCATAGGTACTCGGCAAAGGCAGTATGTGCCATCCACCGACACCTCCAGCATACAACGAGTTGTCTACAGGATTGATAGCGTGCGAACCGTGATTGAACTCGATGGAGGCCCCTTTGGCACCATGCAAGCCGGAGTATATAGATGGGCCGTCAAGTACAGAATAGCCTCGATCGGTCAAGGCAATCATTGATTTGCCCGATCGCTCTACACCAAAAACCTGATCGCTCACTAGTCCATCACTAGACTTCCAGGACGCCAACAAACGGCCTTGATGGTCGATAGCCACCAAACCCTGACTTTGGGTAGCTAACCATAGGGTGTCTTTGGACCAATAATGGTCATAAACCATAGATTGACCTTGGGCTGGAAAAAGTTTTTTTGGGCCGTGTTCCGATGAAAAACTATACAGTCCCTGATGACTGCTATACGTGACGATACCCTCGTGAATTTCTATAGCTCTAACACGATTAAACTGGCTAAACCGTTTCCCCTCAAAGGTCAACGGCTTAACCTCTAGGGTGGTTAAATTTAAGGTCCACAATCCGTCATACCCTCCCAAGTAAATGATCTCGGGCTGAGTATCGGATCGAGCCATCGCCATCAAATAAATTTCAGGATTCATAGGGGTACCTAACTTGCCTGAAAAGAACGGGGTAATCGTCTGGGTCCTTCGATCAAAAACATCCAAAACACCTCCTTCGTTTCCTATCAATAACCGATGCTCGTCCAGGGCCAACAAGGCATAGACAATAGTGTATGTGGGAAATCGTTTGGGTACCCCTGTAGGATCAACATATACCGCCCCGGAATAACTTGCGTAAAAAAAATCTCCCTGAGGGAAGAAATGTATTCCTCGGGTGCTCTGATTTTCCAAGTCAGGAAAAGGTTGGTAAACCTTAGGTTGAACACCCCCTAGTGGGACCACATCAATTCCTTGGTCATGCGCCACCAACACTTGGTCACGGTGGTACAAGACCCGATTAAAATCAGGTAATGTCTTGGATAATCGGTGATCATTCGGTCTATATAGCGATGCCTCATCAAATTGAATAACCCGATTAGGAGAAACTTGAACCCACTGGCCGGATTGATTTTGAGCGACCAATAACCTATCGTGTTCCATAAATTGATCTAGATGTCGCAGTTGGTTGTTTTGGAACTCAAAAAGCCCTCTTCCACCACCGTGAATCAAAAAACCTCCACGGCTTAGAGGAAAAAGCTGACCCTGTTCAAAATTGATCGACTCGTGCCAAACCATTTTTGGGGCAGCATCGGGAAAATACTCCGCCCAATACCCCTGTTGAAAAGGAATAATCCAACTTTGTGCCCCATAAACAGGTGGATTAAACAATCCAGTAGTTTGAGATACTCTGGGTACCAAATCAGCAACCACCTCAGAACGTCTACCCTGTACAAATAATAAATGACCTGTTTCAAACCCCAAAATCACTTGATCTTGTTCCGCTTCAATCCACAAAAATTGAGCTTGCGGAAAATCAGCGTAAAATTTTTCCAAGACTACGTGATACGTCCAATCCGATAAATCTATATAACCCAAACGGGTTTGTTCAGCGATATACACACGTCCATCAGACGTAGTAGCGATACCTAAAGGACCTTCTGGATGCCAACCAGAGATACTGTTACCCACATCAACCGCCGACAATCCATCAAAGCGATACACACGACCATTTCTGATCAACCATAAATATTCCTGATGGTCTATAGCCAAATCTTTTACCACCCAAATGGCTCCATCATTGGATAGAGGCAATCGATAGGAAGCAATGCTCTGGGCATTGAGCACCCAAAAGAAGCAAATAAAAAAAGTAAGGAGAATTTGTTTTTTGAGGTTAGTCATAAAGATAAAACTACCTCTTTCATCCATGAGGAGGATTATTATTCGATGATCGGTAAAATTAAATCGACCAAATGTCTACAAGGCCAACACTAACAATTCATTTCGCCTCAATTGAATTTTCCCCTCATTTTCCAGCTTCTTCAGCAGCCTGGAGACCACAACTCGTGACGTATTTAAATCCTTGGCTATTTCATGGTGGGTTGTTTTAAGCGTGTCGTTACCCGCTACCATGGCTTTGTCCTGTAAGTATTTGAGCAGCCGTTCATCCATACGCATAAACGCCAGAGTGTCCACCGTATCCAATAGCTCCACCATACGCATGTGGTAACTCTCCACAATAAACTGTTGCCATGTGGGGTAATTTGCCATCCATAGGGTCATATATTTTACCGGGATCATGATTAATTCAACATCTGATTCAGCTACCGTTCTAACCTGGCTTTTATGGGAGCCCAAACAACAGCTAAATGACATGGCGCACGTATCCCCTTTTTCGATGAAATAGAGCACTAACTCATTACCCTCTTTGTCCTCGCGTAGCACTTTAATGGCTCCTGACAGCAAAAGGGGCATAAACTTTAGTGTGTCTCCTATATCCATCAGCTCTGTTCCCTCTTGGGCTGTTTTATAGGTGCCCACCTGAAGTACCTCTTCTAACAAGGCAGGCTCTAGCAAAAAACCGTATTGCTGCTGAAGCAAATCAATTACATATGGATCAGTTATTTGTGACATAGTTCATGTATAAAGCAGCAAAATAGATCATTTTAGGCAACAGGTCAAGGATTCTACTCACTTAAACTGTACGGTACGTATCGGATGGATCGAGGCCACTACGCGAGCTGGAACGAGTAGCAGTAAAACACTACCTGCTAAAACCACCGCGTTTAATAGCAGCCATGAGTAAATATCCAAGGATACAGGAACATAATTGATGTAATAATCCTGGGGGTTGGGAAATTCAATCCACCTCCAATAATACTGAGTCCCCAAAAAAATAAGCCCTAAAACATTACCCCAAAACATTCCTTTAAACACCAATCCACTGGCATTGTAGAGAAAAATACGCTGAATATCTCTGTTGGTTGCCCCCAAGGTTTTCAATACACCTATGGTTGAAGTACGATCCAGAATGATAACCAACAAAGCCGTAACCATATTTAGCCCCCCTACCAACAACATAATCGACACCACTAGAGCAATATTAAAATCAAACAAATCAATCCATTCAAATATAGCGCTAAACCGTTGCTTGATACTGCGGACATCCCAATCTGAGGGCGTGGCATCGTAGGCGTTAAAGGCAATTTCATCCAGGTCATCAAAGGAACTTACTTTGAGCTCTAGCTGACCTACTTCATCTGGAGACCAACCGTTTAACTGACGCAAAGTAGCTATATCCATCCAAAGGTACTGGGCATCTAAGCTTTCAAATCCACTTTCATAAATACCCACCACATCAAATTTGCGCTGGCTGGGTATTCCCTGGGAGGTGTGATTGATAAAAAAACCGCGACACTCATCCCCTACGTTGAGTTGAAGTTTCTGAGCCAGTGTTTTCGACAGTAAAATCTCGGTATTTTGTGGCTTTCCCCACTGGGGCAATCTTCCGCTGATCAATAAGCTGCGCAACGGTGCCGTATCGTAGTCTATGCCAATGCCTTTAGCGATAAACCCCTCAAAGGTGTCTTCAGTGCGAATTAATCCCGCTTTTTGAATCACTCCCTGAACCTGTTGAACCCCAGGCAGTTTAGCTAGTCTATCTTTTTGTGCTGTATCTACCCTTAATGGTTTTAAATGAACTTGAGATTGGTTGTGATCCATGTGAATCACTTGAATATGGCCTTCAAAAGCAGCAATTTTATCGCGAATAACCATTTTCAATCCACGACCTGTACCCATAGCCACCAACATCATAACCATGCCTAGGGCAATCGCGCCGATAGCGATTTGAATGATTGGCGCAGAAGCCTTACTTTTATCTGAGGTACCCAAGCGCAGGCGCCTAGCAATAAACAAACTAAAATTCAATGAGAACTGGGTTGATTCACGTCAAAAATACCATTTTATCGCTTGTTGTGGCTTTGTGTTTCGGCAATATTAGCCTTCAAGCCCAAACCAAATCACCACAACCCGTGGTTGGAGCGGCTCAATTATCGAGTTATCTAGGGAAATTAAAACAGAAAAATATAGCGATTGTTGCCAACCAAACCTCAGTCATAGCTGGCAAACACGGATATACGCACCTGGTAGACACCTTGAACCATCTCGGTGTTTCGGTGGTTAAGGTATTTGCCCCAGAACACGGGTTCCGAGGAAGTCAAGACGCCGGAGCGGATGTGTTGGACGATAAAGATCCGAAAACAGGTATTCCCTTAATTTCTCTACACGGAGTCAATCGCAAACCAAAACCAGCACATTTAGACGGGGTAGACCTTGTTGTTTTTGACATTCAAGATGTTGGTGTGCGTTTTTACACCTACATCGCAACACTTCAGTTGGTGATGCAAGCCTGCGCGGAACAAGGAGTCCCAATATTGGTTCTGGACAGACCTAATCCAAATGCTCACTTGATTGATGGACCAGTGATGGAATGGGAAAACAAAAGTTTTTTAGGCATGACACCCATTCCATTGCTCTACGGAATGACTATCGGCGAATACGCCCTAATGTTAGCGGATCAGCCGAGTTGGCTATGGGAAACCTATGGACCTGCAGGAGGCAGCATTGGCCCTAAAGTCCAGATCGAAGTTGTTCCTGTAGCTCACTATACACACTATACCCCTTATGAGTTATCGATACCTCCTTCACCTAATCTAAGAGAATCCCAAGCAGTGGCGCTCTACCCAAGTCTGGGTTTATTTGAAGGCACTACATGGAATGCAGGCCGGGGAACAGAACGACCGTTCACGCAAGTGGGTAGCCCCATGGGTGATCCTAAACACTTCAAACACACGTATACACCGGTAGCTCGACCAGGGGCCACAGACCCGAAACACAAGAACAAATTATGCTATGGATTAGACCTCAGCGGGGTGACTGACATCCAAGGGATAAGACTGAACTGGTTGATCGAGGCCTACCAAAACAGCTCAGATAAAAGTCAGTTTTTCTTGGATCCTGGCTTTAAAAAGCATGCGGGTAATTCTGTGCTTCAACAACAGATTGAATCTGGGATGAGCGAGCAAAACATCAAGAAAACTTGGCAGCGAGGTTTAGCTGAATTCAAGCGGATACGCCAGAACTACTTGTTGTACCCTGAGCAATAATCATTTTTGAGGAGGGCTTTTATACGGTTTAAAAGCCAAGGCCAACAAATATTTTAGACGACTGTTTTGTTCGGCATCTGGATAAGTGTCCACACCAAAAACTACGCGGTCAGCTGGAAGGTATTGGTAGGTGCCAAAAACACGGTCCCAGAGAGAAAAAATATTTCCGTAATTGGCATCCGTATAGGGCAGCTGGTGGTGGTGGTGGATTTGGTGCATATTGGGGGTAACCACAACCCACTGAAGCCACTGATTCACCCAATGGGGCAATAAAATATTGGCGTGGTTAAATTGAGACAGCACCACAGAAAGGCTTTGATAAAGCATGATCACACCCACGGAAGCACCGGTAACCCATACAGCCAGCAAGGTAAATCCAAAACGCACAACACTTTCCATCGGATGGTGTCTATTGGCCGTGGTGGTATCCACTTCGTGATCCGTATGGTGGATTAAATGAAATCCCCAAAGCACTTTTACTTTATGCTCAGACCAATGAGCAAAATAGGCCCCAATCAAATCGAGTAAGGCCACCCCAACCACTACCTGAGCCCAAAAAGGGATGCCGGTCAGCCAGTGAAGCAGGCCCCATTGGTGGATTTGTGTCCAGTCACTAAGCCATAATAGGAGTCCCGCTAGAGAAAAATTAACCAGAATAGTCGTGGCTGTGAAAAAGAAATTCAGTCCAGCGTGTTTGGTTTTTTTATAATGCATCAATCGCCCAGGCAGACCGCTTTCAAGCATCCAAAAAAAGGCGATTCCCCCAACCAGTATAGCACTTCTGTGCCACGTGGGGATAGTTTCGAAATAATTGATCAAATACTCCATAGCGTACAGATGTCCTTTACAAAGGAAATATACTACTTTATTTCTTTTTTCATCTGCTCGACCACCTCAAAAGCTGCGGGGCAAATAGCGGTGTTTTTCAGTGTGATTTCTGCGATTTGATAAATCTTAGGTCGATCTGTATGGGGATATTCCGCACAGGCTTTAGGCCGCACCTCATATATTGCGCACTTATTATCCCCTGCTAAAAAGGGACAAGGAAGTTGCTGCAATACCTGGTCTCCATCCTCATCCACGCGAAGATAGGTTTCGATGAATTTCTGTGGGGTAAGTCTCAAATGTTTAGCGATGCGGACAATATCCTTGTCTGTATACAAGGGACCCGTGGTGGTGCAACATTGCGCGCAATCTAAACAATCGATACGTTTAAACACCTCGTGATGTATGCGCAAGACTTGTTGGTCAAGCTTTTTCGGGGGACGTTTTTTGAGTTGTTGAAAAAACTGCCTATTCTCTTTGAGGCGTTGCGCAGCCCATGAAGGAAGCTTGTTGAGCCACTCTTCCACCTTAAGGAATGTTGAGGTATTTATGGGTCTGAATGGACACCTTCCACTTTGGGTGAGCCATGACATAATCGACAATGAGCGGCATCACCTTTTCGCGAACACTCCACTCAGGTTGTAGGTATAAGTGGCACTCTGAATTTACCTTTTGCGCCTGCTCCTCGGCCCAAATCAAATCGTGTTTGTTGTACACAATTACCTTGAGTTCATCGGCTATAGAATAAGCTTCAGCTAGGGGTGCCTTATTTTTTTTTGGAGATAAGCAGACCCAATCCCAATGACCGGAGAAAGGATAGGCCCCAGATGTTTCAATGTGGATGGCCAATCCATTCTTTTTCAATGCTTCGGTGAGCGGTCCCATGGGCCATGTCAAGGGCTCACCACCAGTCACCACAATAGTCTGGTACGGCTTAGCTGCTGCTACTATTTCATCTACCCAAGTAGCTGGGTGCCGTTGGGGATCCCAACTTTCTTTGACGTCACACCAATGACAACCAACATCACACCCTCCTACCCTGATAAAATAGGCCGCTTTTCCTTGATGAAAACCCTCACCTTGGATGGTGTAAAAGGCTTCCATGAGTGGAAGGGCCACTCCTTTATCGACAAACGAAGGTTCGATTGAATTCATGGGGCAAATATAACCTTTTGGTCCGCAAAGGACTAGTAAAAATACACCCTGATTTCCCGGTTATTTGCCGGTGATTTCTACAAATTGGTTACATTCGCAACAGAGAATTTATCTATGAAAAAAAGAATAGTACTGATAGGTCTTTTCGCGCTCATCACCGCGTGCAATCAGGAATCTCCCTTCACTATGGGTGAGGGACGGGTGGGATTGCTCAACAAAGAAACCCCTATCCATAGCTTGTTTACGGTATTTGCCGCAGATTCAGTGGCAGTAGATACCGTGGCTCTTGAAGCTGATGCCGTTGTCGAACCTATTAAAGTATATGAAAAAGGTGGGGCTCATTTATTGACCATCACCCCTACCCAAGACAGCATCCAATTGGTCAAACACATACGTGTGATGGACCCGCGATACACTACCTCTAAAGGAATTCATTTAGGCAGCACCTTCGATGAGTTAAAGAAAGTCTATGAAATTGAGAAGGTGACCGGCTCACTGAAATCAGTCATGGTTACCCTGAAGGGTGTCGATGAATACGTGACTTTTGACCGGGAAGTGTTGCCAGAAAATATCCGTTGGAGTCTTGACGCATCTATTGAAGCCTTTCAAATTCCGGATAATGCCCAGATCAAACACCTGATGATCAACTGGGGTGATCGATGAAAAAAACACTCCAGAAGTTACTGCCTTTAGCCTACGGAGGTTTTTTTAACAGCCTGTCCTATATAGCACAACCTTGGGTGGCACAAAAGGCATTTACCCTTTTTGTTTCGCCTAGAAAAGGAAAAATCCTTCCGCACCAGCAAGCATTCTTGCAAAATGCCATTTCAGAGGTAGTGGAACTTGAAGGATTGGCCATACAAACTTATACCTGGCCAGGTACTGGCCCCACCGTACTTTTATTTCACGGTTGGGAGAGCAACGCCTTTAGATGGAGAAAGTTAATCGAAGTACTCCGTCCGTTGAATTACCACATCATTGCCCTTGATGCACCAGCCCATGGAGCATCTGCTGGTAAGGTACTCCACGTACCGCTTTACCAAAAAATTGCGGCAGGAATGATGGAGCGTTTCCGTCCTCAATTTGCCGTAGGCCATTCCATGGGGGGAATGATGCTGTTATATCACCAACACTTGGGGGGCACGGAATCACTCAAAGGATTAGTCATTCTAGGGGCTCCTGCTGATTTAAAAAACATCATGAAACAGTACAAATCCATACTTAAACTCAACAAAAAAGTATTCGATGGATTGGATGAACTGTTTAAATCAGACTTTAATTTTCGAATTGATGATTTTTCGGTGGCTGAATTCAGCAAATCATATACCATTCCAGGGCTGTTAGTACACGATAAAAAAGACTTAATCGTGCCTTACTCGAGTGCTGAAAAAATTGCCCGGAATTGGAAAACTGCCGAACTGATAACTACAGAAGGACATGGTCATTCCCTGCATCAAAAGGAAATAAACGAGGCCATCGGTCGATTTATGACCAAGATCAATTAAGCGATCATCATCGCCCGCTCTCGAGCAATCAAGGTGTTTTTCAACAACATGGCTATGGTCATCGCTCCTACACCGCCAGGCACGGGTGTAATGTAGGAAGCTTTCTTGGAAACTGATTCAAAATCAACATCGCCCGTGATGTAATACCCTTTTGGCAAACGCGCATCTGGGATTCTGTGAATACCTACGTCAACAACTACCGCCCCTTCTTTAATCATATCCCCTGTAACAAAATGAGGTACCCCAAGGGCGGAGACAACCACATCGGCTTGGAGTAGTAATTCTTTCAGGTTCTTGGTACGCGAATGAGCTAACGTGACCGTAGCATCTGCCCAAGTTCCTTTACGGCTAAGCAGCACACTCATGGGGCGACCTACTATGTGGCTTCTTCCGATCACAACGGCATGTTTCCCAGAGACCGAAATTTGATAGCGCTCTAAAAGCTCCATCACTCCATATGGGGTGGCGGGAAGGAATGTTTCTAAATCCAAACACATCTTTCCTACATTCACCGGATGAAAACCATCCACATCTTTGGCTGGGTCAATCGCCATGATGATTTTGTGTTCATCGATGTGTTTTGGCAAAGGCAATTGAACAATGAATCCATCAATTTCTGGATGGCGGTTTAGTTCGTCTATATGCTTTAAAAGAACTTCTTCAGTGACATCCTGGGGAAGTTTAATCAACGTCGATTCAAATCCTATCTTTTGGCAAGAGCGCACTTTGCTTCCAACATAGGTTAAACTCGCACCATCTTCACCCACCAAAACGGCTGCTAAATGCGGTACTTTTTGACCCGCTGCCTTCATTTTGGTCACAGTTTCCGCTATCTCTTCCTTGATTTGATTGGCGATTTTAAGTCCTTCTAACAATACCATAAACTATAATTATTTAGGACCCATGGATCCAGGAAACCCCGGAGGCATACCGCCCATCATTTGCATCATTTTTTTTGCACCACCACCCTGCATCATCTTCATCATTTTACTCATCTGTTCAAATTGCTTCATCAACGCATTAACCTCTTCCAAGGTTCTTCCACTACCCTTGGCAATACGCTTTTTGCGATTTAAATCGATTTTATGCGGCTGAGAGCGTTCCATGGGAGTCATCGAGTGAATCATCGCCTCTACATATTTAAAGGCATCATCATCGATGTCAATGCCTTTCAATGCTTTTCCCACACCGGGAATCATCCCCAGAAGGTCCTTCATCGAACCCATTTTCTTGATTTGCTGTATTTGCGTCAAGAAATCATCAAAACCAAACGTGTTCTTGGCAATCTTCTTTTGAATTTTTCGGGCTTGTTCTTGGTCAAACTGATCCTGAGCTCGTTCAACCAAGGAAATGACATCACCCATCCCTAAGATTCGGTCGGCCATTCGTTCTGGATAGAACACATCAATAGCCTCCATTTTTTCACCGGTACCGATAAACTTAATCGGTTTATTCACCACTGACTTGATGGAAATAGCCGCTCCTCCTCGAGTATCGCCATCTAACTTGGTGAGTACTACCCCACCAAACTGCAATACATCGTGAAAAGCTTTAGCTGTATTTACCGCATCTTGACCCGTCATGGAGTCCACCACAAATAGTGTTTCTGAAGGGGAAATGTTTTTGTGAATCAAGGCGATCTCATCCATCATTTGCTGATCAACCGCCAAACGTCCTGCGGTATCAACAATGACTACGTTATGGCCATGCGTTTTGGCGTACGCGATTCCCTCTTGAGCTATGGCCACTGGATCCTTTGAATCCTTATTAGAATACACGGCCACGCCAATTTGTTCGCCCAAAATATGCAGCTGATCGATAGCTGCTGGACGATACACATCACAACCGACTAAAAGCGGTTTTTTAGTTTTTTTGGTCTTGAGGTATAGCGCCAACTTCCCGGCAAATGTAGTCTTACCTGAACCTTGTAATCCCGAAAGCAATACAACGGCAGGAGTACCGGTCAAGGTCAATTCTTGGGCAGACCCACCCATAAGTTCAGTCAGTTCATCTTTAACGATTTTGACCATCAACTGACCTGGTTGCAAACTGGTCAACACCTGTTGCCCCAGTGCTTTTTCTTTGACTGACTGAGTAAAGTCCTTGGCGATTTTGTAGTTTACGTCCGCATCCAGCAACGCTCTTCTAACTTCCTTGAGCGTTTCAGCTACGTTGATTTCTGTAATCTGCCCACGTCCTTTGAGCACGTGTAGCGCTCTATCTAACTTATCGCTTAACTGATCAAACATGGATAATTTCCTTTAAGTTCATCATCTGCTTTACATTCTTTGTGGGGCATCGATACCCAATAAGCTCAAAGCATGCTCAATCCTTTGAGCTACCGCATCACATAACTGAATCCTGAATACCCTCAATGAAGCATCTGTCTCAGCTAGGATGGGTAAATTTTGGTATAGGGAATTAAACCCTTTGACTCCTTCATAGAGATAATTGGCCAAAAGCGCTGGAGAGTACTGGGCTGCAGCATGATCGATGACATGCGAATATCCCTGGATCCAGACCAGTAGGGATACCTCCTTTTCTGTGAGTTTAATACCGGAAATCGGTTGATCCATAGGTTCAGTCACCTTGCGTAAAATAGACTGAATACGCGCATAGGTATACTGGATAAAAGGACCTGTATTTCCTTGAAAATCAACTGATTCGTTTGGATCAAACAGAATGCGTTTTTTCGGATCTACCTTGAGCAAATAATATTTAAGGGCACCCATTCCGATGCTGTGGTATAGCTGGGCTTTTTGTTGCTGATCCATCCCCTCAAGTTTACCCAACTCATCAGCTAAGCTCTGAGCTGTTTGCGACATATCGGAAATCAAATCATCTGCATCGACAACGGTACCTTCCCTGCTCTTCATTTTACCAGAAGGCAAGTCAACCATACCATAACTGAGGTGGTACAAATCATCTGCCCAGTGATAACCGAGTTTCTTGAGTATGAGAAAAAGCACTTTAAAGTGGTAATCCTGTTCGTTACCCACAGTGTATACCATACCGCCTACATCAGGAAAGTCAACCGCTCTTTGCAGGGCAGTACCCAGGTCCTGGGTCATATATACCGAAGTGCCGTCAGAGCGCAGTAATATCTTTTCATCCAGCCCATCTTCCGTGAGATCGATCCAAACACTTCCATCAGGTTTTCTAAAAAAAACACCTTGACTTAGTCCCTGTTCAACAACTTCTTTTCCCAACAAATAGGTGTCGCTTTCGTAATAATATTTGTCAAACGAAACACCTAACTGTTGGTAGGTTTGTTCAAACCCACTGTATACCCAAGAGTTCATCATCTTCCAAAGAGCCACTACTTCTGGATCTCCTGACTCCCACTGACGAAGCATTTCTTGAGCTGCGATGAGTATAGGTGCCTGTTGTTTCGCTTGTTCTTCAGAAAGCCCTTGAGCCATGGCTTGCTCCACCTCTTTTTTGTAGGCTTGATCGAAGGCCACATAATAACGCCCGACCAACTTGTCGCCTTTCACTCCGGATGATTCTGGGGTAACACCCGAGCCAAATAATTTCCACGCCAGCATGCTTTTGCAGATGTGGATTCCTCGGTCGTTGATAATTTGTGTTCTATATACTTGGTATCCAGCCGCCTCGAGAATCCTAGCCACTGAATAACCCAAAAGATTATTTCGCACGTGTCCTAAATGAAGAGGCTTGTTGGTGTTGGGTGATGAATATTCTACCAATCGGGCCCCTCTGGAACCAGATGGATAGGGAGTTAATGTGGCTTGGTAAAGTTGAGCTATCCAATAATTGTCCGACAGCTCGAGGTTTAAAAACCCTTTAACCACGTTGAAAGAAGCTACTTCTGAGAGTGATTCTACCAAATGTTCCCCTAAAGCTTGACCTATCTGTTCAGGCGATCCTTTGATATGGCGCATCATGGAGAACACGACTACCGTAATTTGACCGGCAAACTCTTTTTTAGTTGGCTGAATGTCGATCTGAGGCAAAACAACCCCATAACGCTTTTCCACCGCCTGGATCAATACGTGTTCTAACTGTTTTTCAAAGTGCATTTCGAGGGCATTAAAGGCGCAAAAATAAGTTATTTTCGCGCTATTCCCTTAAGCGATCCGCATTGATTGTGGTAAAAATATCTCGGCCAACATACACCGAGCACTTCCTCCACCATAGGTCTCTATAGTGGTCAGCTCAGGGGCAACGATCACACATGACTCTTCGATGATACGTACTTGATTCGGCGTAAGACTCTTTAGGGCAGATTGACTCATCACCATCAATGGCCCATGAGTACCCCGTACCTCCAACATATTACCGGCAAACTGATGCATTTGAGCCTCTGTAATATCGATAATTTTCAACCCATCAGACTTTAGGTGTTGCAACACATTCTTTCTTTCCTTACTGTCTTTGATCGCACTGCTGCAAATCACTGCTACCTGACTACCCACACAGAGCATCACATTGGTGTGGTAAATAGGTGTGAGCTGTCCACCTACCGTTTGACTGGCTGTAAAAACAACTGGGGTGTACTCAAAATCCTCACAAAATTCGATAAATAGATCTTCATCTGTTCTTTGAGATAATGCGGCATAAGCTTTTTGATGGGGATGATCCAATACCATAGAACCAGTACCTTCTAAAAAAACACCGTCCAAAGCAGCCTCTGAGTAGTCATATACTTCCTCAATGAAAAATCCTGCCGCTTCAATGGCCTCTAAAACACTGTCTGAACGCTCTTCCCTTCTATTTGGCGCTTTCATGGGATAAATAGCAACCCGTTGATCTGGATGAGTACTGATCCAATTATTCGGAAAGTGTGCGTCCGGTGTATCCTTCTCTGGATCTGCTTGCACCACAACAACCTGAACTCCGTGTTCGCGCAACAAAGACACAAAGTCATCAAATTCTTTTTGGGCCAGCTCCAGTAGACTAGACGGATCAACAACATCCTTTTGTTGAAAATAGTTATCCTGAGCTGTTTGCTCATTTGACCTAAATTGACTGGGGCGCACCATTAAAAGCGCATGGGTAGTTTGTTGTCTCATTTGATTCGATGTAATGGCAGGGTGCTGCACCGCAACATCCCGCCCTGTTTAGCAATTTCTTTATACGATACTTCTTCCACGATCAGCCCCATGGACCTCATCCAGGTATTAATTCTCACCAAACGGGATTCTGAGACAACTACACGGGGACTAATAGAAAAAACATTACACCCCATCATCACCAGCTCCTCCTTATTAATCTCAAATACGCGATCTGATCCAAAAAAAGACCTAATCCAAGCGACATCTTCGGGATGCGTAAACCCAGGTGGATAAATAAGTGCCAGATCACGACCTATAGGCTGAAAACAACAGTCCAGGTGAAGCGCATTGGCGTAGGGATCCGTGTTTGATTTCTCCAACTCAAAGGCTTTCACTTTTTTATGGGGAAATAATTTGGCTAAAAAATCTACCGCAGCGGCATTAGTCCGGGCTGTGATTTTATTTTTATAGTCAGG